>PWFZ01000164.1 GCA_003555185.1 Balneolaceae bacterium
AGTGAAGCGTTAAGCGCTCGAGATCGGAACACAGTTATCCAAACCAGAAATGAACTTCAGTACGAGGAAGCTATCAACACTTCTCTTTACCGCGTAGATTTAGAAACCGGAGAAACGAGCAGACTTAATGTCGGGGACTTAATGGCTAGAACCCCTTCTTTTGATGAAAATGGAACCCTTTGGTTTACAGGTGCAAATCCGGATAATCGTACTCACAGTGATATTTATTCCATGGAGCTGGACTCCTCACCGGAAAGAGTAACAAGCGAGCCCGGATTTTATGACGCACCACAGATCATAAATAGTAATAAGATCATCTTTCACTCCTATTCTTCTTCACCATTTCCTACCCCCGCGAATGAAGAACGTCACGAATTTGATGTAACAGACTCAATTGTACTCCACCATACAAACACAGGAGAGCTTGGAAAGTGGGAAGGTCAAAATCCGGTACTGTCGAAAAATGGATCCCGCCTTGCGTTTATGAATAACGACGATGGTGAGCAGTCTATTTATGCTGTAGATCTTTCAGGCGATGACCATGAAGCACAACAGATGGCTTCCTCAACGGACCCCATTCAGCATCCTGCACTTTCACCCGACGGCAACACACTTGCCTATATGCTTCGGGAAGGAATCAGCTGGGATATTCACATGGTACATCTCGAAGATGGATCTCACGACAGGCTTTCTTATGATATTCAACACGAACTTTTCCCCCACTTTCTTAATGATGACAAAGTACTTGGCATAATGGGAGAAGCTCGCCATCGACGATCCCATATGTATGATGTGGATACAAAGGAGTTTCATCGCTTATTTCACAATAACAGCGTGAGAACGGTTTCGATGGAAAATGAGTGGGAACCGAGTGCTGATGGAAATCATCTGCTAATTGTAGCTCAACGTGAAGGAAACACGATCGCACCCGAACAGGGGGTGTACCTGGCTCGCATTGGAGATAAAATCACACATAACACATTGATCGAGCGTCTTGAAAAAAACCTGGAAAGCGAACAGCAGCTTCTTGCAAACGCGGAGGAAATATTTGCCCCGATTTATGATTCTGTCGCTGAGGCAACTGAGGAGATAAACATCACGCGGCTCTATAACTATCAAAAAGCCCTGTATGATTTTGGGTCTAAACACATGACTCAACCCGGCAATCAAAAAGCCAGTGAGTACATTTATGAGACACTGAAATCATTTGGATATGAGCCGGAACTTCAGTGGTTTAGTCCGGCAGAGGGTATTGAAACCGCCAATGTTATCGCCCGCCTTGAGGGCACCACTCACCCGGAAGTCACCTATATCTTAAGCTCTCACTTCGATTCCGTTCAGAGAAGTCCGGGTGCCGATGACAACTCCACCGGAACGGCTGTACTTCTGGAAGCAGCACGCGTGCTGGCTAACAACCCACAGCCGGCTACCATTATATTTGCTTCTCTAACGGCGGAGGAATCCGGTCTTTTGGGAGCTCGGGAGTTTGTACGGGTCGCTGATAAAGATGGGTTTCAGGCAGCAGGTGTTGTAAATAATGATATGATGGGCTGGACGCGCCATCACCGCCTTGATAACACCATACGTTTTTCCAATTACGGCATTCGTGATGTTCAGCACTCAGGGGCGATACTTTTTTCTGATTTGATTACCTACGATTCCCGCTACTATCGATTTACCGATGCGCACGTTTTCTTTGATGCGTATGGAGATGTACTTGGCGGAATTGGCTCCTACCCTATTTTAGGAAACCCAAACTATCATCAACCTACGGATAGGCTGGATACGATTAACCACCGTCTGGTACAGGAAGTCTCACGCTCCACCACCGCCACGCTGATGATGCTGGCTAACTCCCCATCCAAAGTATCGGGCGTGGAAGTTGAAGAGCGGCGGAATAACCGTGCAAGCATAAGCTGGAATTCAGCTAAGGAAAAAGACATCAGTCACTACCGCATTAAGTATACCGATACTTCAGGTAACGAGCAGATTGAGGAGACATCAGACACAAGCCAAACACTGCGCAGAGTGGATAGATCAAAACCGATTTATGTAGTGGCTGTAAACGATCGCGGAATTCAGGGATGGGACTGGACGATTTCGGAGTGAGCAGGCAGGATTCAAATGAACATTGTCTATCACAAATAGTCTGAAAATCCATTAACAAAAAAAAAATTTTAATGCTAAAAAAAATGGTTTTTCCAGCATTCAACCCTCCAGACAGCGAAAAATTTCGTAATGAAATTTTTGAATTCTAAATAGATATAGATAATATACCTCTGAGGGTATTTGAGCTAGTTTATCGAATTAAAAATTCGAGCCATATAACTACCAAGTTATTGGTCTCCTTCTCACTAAATTGTCATCAAAAGACGAGCAATTAAAAGTGTTCAAAATATCAGAAATAATCTGGTTCACATGCTTAAATAATATTTATTCATTAAGAATAAATGGTTAAAAAAACAAAAATCACAGAAAAAACCATTATGAAATCAAAATTATACTTATTTGGAATACTAAGCATGCTTCTTGCATTTAGTGCATGTTCAGAGGACGACCCGGTGTCAGTCATTGAGCAGCCGGAAGAAGAGGCTGAATTAGATTCATCTCTCTTTGGAGAGTGGGTTTTA
>PWFZ01000188.1 GCA_003555185.1 Balneolaceae bacterium
ACTTCTACGCTGGCAATTTTTTCAACCGCTGCACATAAAGCGACATTGTTACTGTAAGGAGAGAGGTAATCCATGCGATCTGTGTAGGGCATGAACTCCTGATACGTTTTATTTTCTGCAATTTTCTCAACTCCTCTGTGCAGATAACCAATATCGAGCTTTACTTTTTCGATGGTTTCGCCATCGAGCTGTAAAACCAAACGCAAAACACCGTGAGTAGCCGGATGCTGCGGCCCCATGTTAAGAATCATTTTTGCTGTAAGCGGATCACCGTCATCCATCTCTTCGATGGTGGTGTGCTTGTCTTCCAGACTTTGGTAGAGTGCTTTTTGATGCTCTTTGAAGAACGTCGACTCTACCTTTGATTGAATATCAGATAATTTCATAAAAAGTTTTCTTAGTCTGTATCGGGTGTTGTGTTGGGTAACTCGATAGAACCGGGAATTCCCAAAAGAGGAAACTCTTTTCTCAGCGGAAAGTAATCGAAATCTTCAGGCATAAATATTCGTCTGAAGTCGGGATGGTTTTTAAACCGAACGCCGTACATATCGTATACTTCACGTTCATTCCAATTGGCACCGGGCCAAATGTTAGCTACAGATTCCAACTCCGGATTTTCTTCGTCACACCAGACTTTTAAAAATAGCCTGGCCTGATCTTTAAATGAAAGCAGGTTGTAAATAACTTCGAAACGATCGTCAGATGTGTAACGGTCAGTACCTACAATATCACTTAGATAGATATAACCTAAATCTTCTTTTAAATAAGTGCAGATGTCAATTAGGGCACTGTTTTCGATTCGTATAAATGTATCTCCTGAAGATTGATACACTTCTATCAATTGTTCTGAAAACTTTTCAGACAGTGAGTCAACAACTTTTTGTAGGGGTTCTGATAATTCTAAACTCATGATTAGGTATCAAGCATTACGGAGTGTTCAGTTTTGATCTTGTCCTGAATTTTCATCAGGGCATGCAGAACAGCATCAGGACGGGGTGGGCAGCCGGATATATAAGTATCAACCGGCAGGAAGTTATCAACCCCCTGAACCACACCGTAGCATCTGTGCATTCCACCGGTGGATGCACAGGCACCCATGGCGATACACCATTTAGGGTCAGGCATTTGATCCCAGATTCTGCGAATTGCGTGCGACATTTTATAGGTACACCAGCCGGCAACGATCATTACATCGCTTTGGCGGGGTGAAAATCTCATTACTTCAGATCCAAATCTGGCCGCATCGTATTTAGGACCTGCAAAAGCCATCATTTCAATAGCACAACAGGCGAGTCCCATGGGCATTGGCCATGCAGCATTTGCACGCGCCCAGTTTACCATAGAATCAACTCTGGTCGTTAAATATCCTTCTCCAAGTGCACTTTCTAAACCCATAATTAGTTCTCTGTCGCTTCAAATTTAAGTTTCTTCATATCCCAATCGAGAGTCCCTTTTTTAAGAGTATAAACCAACCCGATGAACAGTATTGCTATAAATACTACCATAGCAAAAAACGTTCCGGTGCCGTGGTGCATAAAGCTTACGGCCCACGGATAGATAAACACTACTTCGAGGTCAAAAACAATAAATTCCATCGCAACTAAATAAAAAGCTATTGAGTAGCGATCTTTTGCCTGACCTACAGGATCCATGCCGCTTTCGTATGGATTTAATTTAGTTTTGTTGGGCCTGTATGGGCCTAAAATTCGAGACAAAGACATCAGGATTATAGCTAACACTAAAGCTACACCCAACAGTATGAAAATCGGATAGTATTGTTCAATCATGAAAATCGATCGTTAAAATTTGCTGGCAAACTACCGCCCATTCATCGAAAAGTCAACGTTTTATAAGACCCAAATATAGGAGGTTTTGTAGCCAATTTGGAACGTTTTTTTAAGAAAATTTAAAGCCCTGTTAAATCTCTGAAATGGATTACTTTTTTTACGGCTCATTCGTCGTCGATTTGTACGTTCAATATCTTGTTTAGCGGCTTCAAATTCTTGCTGGGCTAGACTTGAAACCACGGTTAAGAATTGTTGGTGCATAAAGTGGAATTCTGCGCTTGAAAGGGGGCAAAACTTTCGAACCTGAGTTCGATTAAATAAATGGCTGTCACCTTTTCATGAGGAGAATTCAGCCCCGTTGCGGGCGGCATATCCGTAGCCCCATGGGAATGCAGAGCATTTCCGTGGGGTATGATGAGGCCTTATTAAAGAAGAGCACCGGAGGTGCGGTATTATCCGAATTTTGAATTCAATACAGAAAAAGGTTCCCAGACGAATCAACGCTCATCAGTCATCCCCCGATCCGCTGAGCGGATCTGCCCCCTTCGAAGGGGGACTTTACGCAACAGACTCTTTACTCTCGCTTATTTCTGTATACGTGTAGGTAGGCACCATCTGTTTAAGCAAGTATCGAATGGTTTTGGTATTACCCCGTTCAATTTCATCGTATATGTGTCCGATGATCGTACTTAACTCTTTATTGCTCATTTGCTGACTGCAAACCGCCATGTTTATTCGTTCATGACTGGTCGTTTGAACTCCTTCTTCAGCATTTAACAGTTCTTCGTACATCTTTTCTCCGGGTCGTAAGCCGTTAAATTCAATGGCTATATCAATATCCG
>PWFZ01000043.1 GCA_003555185.1 Balneolaceae bacterium
ACAAAAAGCCGGGAAAAAGATTCAAATTAAGTAAAGTTTTTTAAGAGCTGTTCTACTTAGTCCCCTAAAGAGAGCAGGTTAGTTAGCGCCGGAGTTGCTTTAAAACGCCGCTCCGGCCTTCTTTTGTCAGCCACTGTCAAGCAATAAAACCAGCATATGGCATATAGTCAGTTAGATGGATTGAAAATTGACAGTCTCAGGTTATTTGAATAGCACTCAAGATTTCACGCCACAGGCCAGGGATTCTGGATTTGAATCAAATGACCACATTACCAAAAAATTAATCATATAAAACAGTTTATCATTATGGACAAAATCACCAAAAGTGTACTTGCAGTTGTGGCAGTCGCATTTTTCCTGATCGGTTTAAACTTTGAACCCAATTCTGAAACCGACTCCCCATCATACAGCGAAGAAAAAAATATTGTTGACACCTCCCGGGCCGACGTAAATGAGCCTGCCGATGTTTTAGAGGCATTTAATAATGCGATTGTGAATATAGCAGACCAGACAAACCCATCTGTGGTCACCATCAACACCGCTGAAAGGGTGCGTGTTCAGCAGCGCTCACCGTTTTCTTTCTTTTTCCCTGAAAATGGGAACGGGGAGGAACAGGAATTTATGAGAAGGGGACTGGGGTCTGGCGTAATAGCCTCAGAAGATGGCTACATTATAACCAATAATCACGTTATCCAAAGAGCGGATGAAATAACCGTTACCCTTTATGAAGGAATTGAAGCAGACGCGGAAATTATTGGCACGGATCCCGGAAGCGATATTGCTGTTTTAAAAATAGACGCGCAGGATCTGGAACCCATTATATTTGGTGACAGTGACCAGGTTAGGGTAGGCGAAATGGTTCTGGCCATAGGAAGTCCTATGACTCCAAGATTTGCTCATAGCGTATCCCAGGGCATTGTAAGTGCCAAGGGACGAACTGCTATAGGATTGCATCAGTTTGAAAATTACATTCAGACCGATGCCGCAATTAATCCCGGAAATTCAGGAGGGCCGCTAATCAATATTAACGGTGAATTGGTAGGCATTAACACCGCAATTGCGGCCCGCGCCGGCGGGGTCCAGGGAATCGGATTTGCCATACCTTCTACTATGGTCCGTGATGTAATGGAGGCATTAATTGAGGATGGCTATGTAGCACGCGGCTATCTTGGAATCACCCTGGGAGCCGAGGTTGACAGGACCATGGCCAGGGCTCTTGAGCTTGATGAACCGCGCGGATTTGTAGTTGGCGATGTTGTTGAAAACGGGCCGGCAGACCAGGCAGGCTTGCAAGAAGGAGATGTAGTAGTGAGGATTAATGGCGAAAGATTCCAGGACTTTTTTGAGTTTCGCATGATCATTGCAAATATGTCGCCGGGTACAGAAATTGAGCTTGAAATTTTCCGTGATCGCGATCAAAGGACGATAACAGCTCAGCTTGGTGAGCTCGATGCAGAAGAAGTGGCTGCAGGAGTAACTCCTGATGAAAGAGAAGATCTGAGAGAAGAGCTTGGTTTCAATGTTGAAGAGCTGACGGATCAAATCCGGAGACAGCTCGACCTGGGGCCGGCTGTTCAGGGCGTTGTAGTAAACGAGATCAGTGAAGCAAGCCCTGCATACAGGCAGGGACTTCGAAGAGGAGATGTGATCTCCGAGGCTAACGGCAACCCGACTGCTAATCCTGACGAATTCTTCGGCTTGATGAACTCACTTATAGAGGAAGGTACTGAAGTTGCACTTCTTAGAGTGAACCGGCGGGGAAACATTAATTTTGTAGCGTTTGAATTTTAGAGTAGCAGAATAAAAGGAGTGATTTTATGGTTTGGATCACATCTGTCCAAAACGTTTGAAATAAGCAGTCAGTGAAAGCCCCGAAGCCGGGGCTTTCCTATTTCAGGAGGTCCAACCCAACATGAAATATCACTGACAGTGGTTAATTTAACATTATTTGTGAAGTTTGACCTGGAAAAGCTGCTCAACAAGCCTTTTGAACCACCAGATCCACCTGAGGGCACCAATCACACACAGATAAGTTAGTTGAGCAGGGGGATTGAACTTGAGATGAAGAAATAATCTGTCCGAAACAAGCAGAAAGATCTGTCTTTACAAAATACCAAAACGTTTTGGACAGCTATGGATCCAGATCTTAGATTATCCTTAAAAGAGAATAGCACAAGGAGCTGGTAAACCCATTCAATCAACTGTTCTCTTGTCTCTTGGGTTAAAAAGATAATAAAAGGCCGAGACCACAGTTCAAAATGGCCCCGGTAACTAACTAACCTGCTCTCGTATGAGAACTTTGGGAGCTTTATTTAATCGCTATCTGCTTTTTAAGTTTTTCCTCGCTTTTACCCATGTTAATTTGGAGTAAACCATTTTCATAAGAGGCTTCGATACTTTCATCGTCTATATGATCAGGAAGTTGAAATGATCGCTCGAATGCTCCATAATTTGTTTCCACTCTATGGAATCTACGGCCATCTTCTTCAGACTTTTGCTTACGCTCACCACTGATTGTCAATGTGTTATTTTCAACGTTTATGTTGATATCTTCTTTCTTCATTCCCGGTATTTCAACTTCAATACTGAACTGATCTTCAGTTTCTGAAATATTTATATTGGGAGTAA
>PWFZ01000016.1 GCA_003555185.1 Balneolaceae bacterium
CCCGCTCCGGCAATAATGATATCGTACGTTTTATTTACTGCCATCTGTTTTTGATCAGGTTTGGTCTGAAAGTGTCATCAATATGCGGAATTAACAGTTAATAGATGATATAAAATTCCATTCTGCTCTTAATGATTCTAAACCCTTATGAATGTTCTTAATAATGAATTTAATTGAACATTTCACCCAAATTGATAGTGCTGAGTTCGTTCAGTTTTCAATCAGTTACTTCAAATCGCTGTATTTTTTGATCCCCTTGAAAAAGTATTGCACGATAATCAGCTTTGGGTAGATCAGTCCATCCGGAACTTCTTGTGTGGAGGAACTGCGGATAATTTTACGCTTTTTCAGCATAGCAGGAAGTCGTCTGTAATAGGCAAAGTGTGACCTGATAATTGCCCATGTAGCTTTGGGATCACCCGTCAGAAGTGAGCGTACTCCTGCAGCACCATCCAGTAATAGGCGTCCGAAGATTTTAAAAAAGAGATTGCCGGAGGTACTGTTTTTGGTCAACATCATAAGGCTGTTACGGTAGTTGTAATACACTTTACGTGAGGATCCCATCGGCATGGAACCGCCCCCAAGATGAAATACTTCACTTTCCGGACAACTTTTAACGGTGTAACCTATTTTCCAGGCTCGCCAGCAGATATCGATCTCTTCCATGTGAAATTCAAAATCTTCATCAAATCCGCCGAGCTCTTGAAATGCCTCTTTTCGAATGGCAAAAGCCGCACCGCTGGCCCAAAAAATGGGAGTGGATTCATTATACTGATGAAGATCCTTCTCTACGTTGTCAAATAATCGTCCTTTACAAAAGGGATAGCCCATATAGTCGATCATGCCACCTGCTGCACCGGCGTATTCAAATTCATCAGGGTTTACAAACGACTTTAGTTTTGGCTGTACAATGGTGGTGGCAGGGTTTTCGAATGCTTTGTCAAGATGGGTGAGCCAGTCAGGAGCAACTGACACGTCATTGTTGAGAAAAACCAATATATCTCCCACGCTGTATTTTACAGCCCGATTATTGCCGCCGCAGTAACCATGATTATCATCGAATGTAACTACTTTGCACTGAGGGTAGCTATTGTTAACCCAGTTAACTGTTTCGTCTGTTGATGCATTATCAGCAATAATTATCTCTAGTTGTTCGTAATTAGACTTTGCAACCGATGGTAAAAACGTTTTTAGATGATCTAGAGCATTCCAGGTTACAATAATGATACTGAATGTATTTGCCACTGGTAGTTAATTTGTGTTCTTATTCGTCCGTTTCTTAAGGTGCACGCCAGGTGAATCCTTTCGGCAAGAAGAAATTATTAATAATTCATTAAATAATGGTTTACAACCTATCGAAGGTTTGGTATAATTCGTAAAACAAAGATCTACGTATGAAGATAGGGCTTATATCCGATACCCATAATTTTTTAGATCCCCAGGTGGCTGACTATTTCTCAGACAGAGATGAAATTTGGCATGCCGGGGATTTTGGAAATATAGAGATCGCCAGTGATCTTCAGAAACTGGCTCCTGTTATTGGTGTGTATGGCAACATCGACGGGGAAGATATTCGTAAACGTTACCCGCTTCATCAACGATTTACGAAGGAGGGGGTAGATATTTGGATGACCCACATTGGAGGTATACCCGGGCGATATTGTATTCCTATTCGCGATGAGTTAAAAAAGAATCCACCCGATATTTTTATTTGCGGTCACTCTCATATTCTCAAAATAGCCCGTGATCAGTCCCTGCAGAAAATGCTGTACGTCAATCCTGGCGCCGCCGGTCGTCAGGGTTTCCATGTTGAACGAACTATTGTTCGCTTCGAGCTAAATGAAGGAAAAATAGAAAAGATGGAAGTGATTAATCTTGGCGCAGTAGGAGAGTGATTTTGTGAGTACTAAATTTCGATTGGAAATCCCCTCCTTCTCAAGGAGGGGACAAAGGGGTGGTTGTTGATGCATTACTTGAAGAGTTCTAATCCTATCATTTGACACCAACTAATTGTTAACTAGCTTAATAGATTGAAGTATTGAGCTAAAGGGAAAGAATATAAACCACGGCGCTCACAACGATTGCACAGCGCGGTTCAAAATACTTCAATGGGAACCACAAGGGGCACAAAGAACACAAAGATACAGAGTGTGAATGAATATAAACCTGACAGCATTCCCGGTGTATTTCCGGGCTTCTGTCAGCGTCTATTTCTCTGAATAAAAGTAAGATTAGGTGATTCTTACACCAAACCTCAACACTCAGATGCGGTTTAACTCTCCATTGCTCCTTTTAGTTTAAAAATTCATCATCATAAGAAACAAGTGAACCACGGTGATCATCCCGAAAGCGAGTTCGGGACTGCGCACCGAGCCGAAGGCGATTTCCACGAAGTGAAAAACACGCAGCTAAGGACACAGCGATCACGGAGGAAATTTGACTGCTAACTTCACTTACTTTTCAACTTTCTAACCCACTGCTTGTTTTTCACTTCATGAGAAACGCAGAGGAAAATAGATTAAGACATATTCAGCGAAACTCTGCGTAAAACTCCACGGCACTCTGCGAGGAAACCCAATTGGAAAGAACTTAATCAGGCTTAAAATACAGTGTTGA
>PWFZ01000368.1 GCA_003555185.1 Balneolaceae bacterium
CGCAGTAATGGCTGATTGCAATTGAATCAGAGCCTGATAAATTACGGATTTTAGCGTCACCCTTCAACTGTCTTTCTTAACTTTTTTTTCTCTCTGATAGAATGACTGCTCCGCGCTTTTTTGTAGCTTTAAAATATGAAGTCCCACTCCGAAGGGTCGGAACTAAAAGAAGCCTAATAAAGGGGGCTAGGGGGATGTTTTCACCTGAAGAGGCTGTAAAAATATAACTCTGCATTTATTATTAAGATGATAGAATCATTTCGCCCCCTTCTCTTTCAAGTCCCGCCAGGGCGGGATAGAGAGGGGATGGGGGTGAGTCAGAAGGGCTGAGAGCTTTGCATTTGATAGGTACCTTATTTAAGTACATTTTCTTTGGAAATTAATTTTCTCACAGCCTTATTAGTGAAGACTGCTTTTTTAGTTATTATTTAAAAGAATTCATTGAACTAAGTCTAAATAATTATGGCTGAAGAGTTGAGGTTAATCTACATTACAACGAAGAACAGAAAGGAAGCTGCGGCCATCGGTGGCGAGCTTGTTAAGCGAAAGCTGGCAGCTTGTGCCAATATTATAGATGGGATGGAATCTGTTTATTGGTGGGAGGGAAAAATCGAAACCGATAAAGAGTGCATCTTAATCGCAAAAACTACAAAGCAAAATGTTCAGGAGTTGACCAACTGCGTCAAAGAACTTCACAGCTATGATGTGCCCTGTGTGATCTCCATTAATTTGGAAGAAGGTGAAGGAAATCCTGAATACCTTCAGTGGCTGAGTGATTCCACCAAGTAACAAATCTGTTAAAAAACATAATCCAACCCTTATAAATGAGCTTAACTGTAGATCGAACAACGTATATAACCACTGCAACCGTAGATCGTCCCGGGGCTAGAAATGCCGTCAATTTTGATTTGATGGAACGGCTCGAAAAATTACTGGACGAACTGGAAGCCGATAAAGAGATTCGGCTTTTCGTACTTAGCGGTTCCGGCGACAGCTTTATTTCAGGGGGAGATTTACGGGAATTTCATCAGTTAAAAAAAGCGGATGAAGCCAAAAAGATGACGTCTCGCATGATTGAAATTCTCGATAGAATCGAAAACCTCCCCTGCTGGACTCTGGCTTCTGTAAATGGATACGCCTACGGTGGCGGCTGGGAGACTCTTTTGGCATTCGATTTCAGAGTAGCAAAAAAGTCTGTAAAGATTGGATTTACACAAGGAAAGTTTTACTTGCCACCCGGATGGGGTGGCATTTCGCGCCTTACTAAAACAGTGGGTCGGGATAAAGCTCTCTACTGGCTCGCTTCACAAAAAGTAATTGATGCAGAAGAAGCAGTACAATCCGGTCTGATCCAGGATGTTTTTAAGGATGATTTCTATCAAAAAAACCTCACTGAACTTTCAGAAAGTTTAGTGC
The DNA here is from genome assembly GCA_003555185.1 of Balneolaceae bacterium. Classification (GTDB taxonomy): domain Bacteria; phylum Bacteroidota; class Rhodothermia; order Balneolales; family Balneolaceae; genus SW132. The sequence continues at coordinate 1,417 of PWFZ01000368.1, forward strand.
TGAACGACCGTTCCTTTATAGAGTATGTGAAAAACAGCGACTCTCACAATGGCATTGCAGATGAAATTGAACCGTTTAGCGAATTCTGGGAAAGCGAAGAACATTTAAAGCGGGTTGACGCATTTCTAAAGCGCAAATAACTGTCACATAGCACCTCTTACAAAAAACTTGAAAACCTTATACTTTTGTAAACGATTTCTTTTTCTCACTGGTTGTACAAGTGAAAATAGTTTCACATTAAACAATAAATAATACAGTACAATGAGTGTAGAAGAAAAAATTAAAGACGTATACAAGCATATTCAAAATGGAACCGCATTGGATGCTTTTGAAGAATATTATGCAGAAAATGTAATCATGGTTCTTGAAGACGGCACGGAAGTAAAAGGAAAAGACACAAACAGAGATCGTGAAAATGAATTTTTTGGCAGTGTTGAGTCATTCAACGGAATGGGAATCACCGCATTTACCGTGAACGAAGATGATGGCGCAACGGCTGTTGAGCACTGGATGGATGTGACATTTAAAGGTGCAGACGACTCCACAAAAATTCATCAGATCGCAACCCAGAAATGGGAAGATGGTAAAATTGTGAGAGAACGTTTCTACGGAACCCAACAGGGTTAATATTTTCTCTCGTTTTAGTGATAAGAGCCCTTCAGGAATGGAGGGCTTTTTTATTTTAACGTGAGTCTGAGATAAAATAATAACTTTTATAATTACTATAACTGGTACGTCATATTGAGCATCGGGTATATTTCATAGGTACATGATTGTATATTTCCCATCAATACACCTTTCCTTTGTCCTTTTTTGCTCGCCCGCGAAGCATGTCTTCGCAAATACAATGACAATGCTCGGATCTATTAATAAGTGAATACCTTTCAAAGGCTGAACCCACTATCCATAGCAAAGGCACACCTTCGCAAAAACAACGCTCGGATTTTCTAAATGGAAAAATTATCAATGATTGATTTATTAAAATAGGCGCAAAGAAAAAAACTCCTCGCTCCTACTATTGTGCCATATGGCGTGATGTATTATATAACAATACACACATCCATAACCTATGGTGCTCTTATGATCAATAACACTTCTCATTCTCTTTGGGATCGGCTCCAGCAGAAAAGTCTCAACCAAATCTGTAAGGAATTCCTAATTCATGGTTCATACCTATAGGTAGATACACCATTGCCC
>PWFZ01000182.1 GCA_003555185.1 Balneolaceae bacterium
ATAAACCGATTTACCTTTTGGTGAATAAGATCGACATCTATGACCGGGAAAAAGCTCAGGCAAAAGTTGCTGATTTAGAAAAGAAACTTAAGCTGACAGCCGTCCACTATGTTTCTGCACTTCAGGGGAATGGAGTTGATGAACTGATCGAATCAATCCGTGCACAGTTAATGCCCGGCCCTCCCTTTTATCCAAAGGAAGATTTAAGTGAGCATCCCGTTCGATTTTTTGTATCTGAACTGATTCGAGAACAGGTTTTTCTACAATTCCAGGAAGAGATCCCCTACTCCTGCACTGTCGAAGTTATCGCTTATGAAGAGGATACAGATATTGATAGGATCAGCGCCGAAATTATCGTGAACCGCAAATCGCAGAAAGGAATGCTGATTGGCAAAGGCGGAACAGCCATTAAAAATCTGGGCATAAAATCCCGTGAGTCTATTGAAGAGTTTATCGGTAAAAAGGTATTTCTTGAGCTTCATGTAAAAGTCCGCGAAAAATGGCGTGAAAAAGAGAACTGGGTTAGAAATCTGGGTTATTAGTTTAAATCGGAACAATTAGAATCTGTCATCCCGCACTTTGATACGGGATCTCCCAATCTTGATTAAGTTTAGAGGTTTGGCATACACACTTTAATTTAGGAAGCGGTACCAGTTCAAAAAGCAGGGTGATTTCTTTACTTTTTCCGTAATCATTTTAAAATAATCCTGTTTATGAAATTTCCTGCTTGTCTCATTCTTTTCCTTTGCTTTTGCTTCAGTTCGGCCATTTCTCAGTCAACAAACAGTGAGTCAGACATGCGCATTGTGCTGATGTCAGATATCAACGAGAGTTATGGATCTACACATTATGGTGAATATGTAGACAGTGCCATGGTTTGGATAGAAAAGTGGCAGCCCGATTTTATCCTCTTTGCAGGTGACATGATTGCGGGGCAAAGCCTGGCACTTTCGGAAGATGAAATACGTGCGATGTGGGGCGGATTTGATAAAACCATTGGTCAGCCCCTCCGCGACATGGACACTCCGTTTGCCTTTACACTTGGCAATCATGACGGCTCAGGCAGCGGAAATTTTGATCACGAACGGGAACTTGCCATAGAGTATTGGAGTCCGCACAAGCCGGTACTAAACTATGTGAATAATGAGCACTTCCCTTTCTACTATAGCATTGAGTTTAAAGATCTTTTTGTAATCAGCTGGGATGCCTCCAACCATCTCATCACAGAAGAAGAAATTGAGTGGATAGAACAGCAACTTTCGCAGGATGTTGCTAAGGATGCATCCAAACGAATTATGCTTGGTCCCCTGCCGCTATACGCTGTTGCTGAAGGGCGAAACCTTGAGGGGGAAATTCTCAAAGATTCAGATGAGCTCTTTGAGATGATGAAGAGGAACAACGTTGACTATTACTTCAGTGGACATCATCACGCCTGGTATCCTGCAGAAAAAGAGGGACTGAAAATGATTCACTCAGGAGCACAGGGCAGTGGCCCTCGTCCGCTTATCGGTTCGAATCTGCCACCACGAAGAACTGTTACGCTGCTGAAACGAGAAATAGGATCCTCAACCTTCAGCATTACCACTTTTGATTTAGAGAATAACATGGAGGTAATTTCACCCGAAGAACTCCCACCGGTTATTGAGGGAATCAACGGGAAAATTGAGCGGTATAACTATCAGGAGTAGATTAACAACAACTCCCCTGACTCTCCCCTTCTGAAGCAGAAGCAGGTTCACAATCAAATGCCCCGAAATGCGTGGATCGATCGCCATCTACTCTAAAATGTTCACCAAAACGTGTCTCCTGAACCATTGCGGCGGAGTTGCCACAAACGAGCATCGGTTTACCGGTATGGAAAGTGTGATGATCGTCTAAAATAAATTTATGCGGAGCATTCGGAATGGTTCCCATATAGGTGGCTACCTGACCATAATCTTCGCAAACATCTTCAAGCACATCAAGTTTAAATGCCCGGATGGTTAGGGATCGAAAGTTGATCATTCCAACCATTTCTTCAATCTCAGCATTTTCTATTTCAATATCATGTCCGGTTACAACTCGGTAATCAGGGCATCCCAAATCATTCATCATTCTGCGAAAGTCTTCGATGTATAGTGCGCCTGACAGACATTCACCATAGAGAACAGGATCATCAATTAAATGTTGAGGGATTCTGCGGTCAGCAAATACATCAGAAAAATAGAGTTCGCCGCCCGGTTTTAGCACCCGAAAAATTTCGCTGTAAACAGTTTTCTTGTCCGGAGAGAGATTGATAACACAATTGGAAATCACCACATCTATAGAATTATCTTTGACCCCTAATGTTTTCAGATCCTCGATGTACCCCTTACGGAAATCAACATTTTGTTTATCGAATCCGAAATTCTTCATCTGCTTATCGAGATGGCGATTGGCTACATCAAGCTGCTCATCCGTCATATCCACACCGATCACGTATCCATCCGGCCCAGCAAGTTTTGAGGCTAGATAAACATCACGCCCGGTCCCACATCCAAGGTCCAAAACCGTTTTCCCTTCCAGAGATTCGGGCAAGGGAGAGCCACAGCCATAGAATTTGGTCAGAACTTCGTCTTCTATGTTTGCTAGAATTGACTTATGATGCTCAGGAATATTTTCAGTCGTGCAACAGGCTGTCGTTTTCAGATCTTTTGTGCTTTGGAGTACACTGCCATAATACTCTTTTACACTTTCGGAGGTGTTATTATTTACTAAATGACTCATAAACTAAAATAAAAGGTTTGTTTGAATTGTATTACTCCAACGTTACGTAAACCAAAAGTGAATCTGATGAAACCGTAAGAGATATGATGGAAATGTTATAATTCAGGGTGCAGAATTCGTAGAAGACAAATATTTATAAAAATCTACCCCTTCAATCATAACTTTAAAAGCCTGAACCCAGCGTCCGATCACGGTTGATAACTAATTCTGAAAATCTTACCCTGGAAAATATCGGTTACATATAGGCTTCCGTCGGAGCCCTCGGTTACATCCACCGGGTTATTCGGAAAGCCATCATTAAATTGCCATACAGCAAAGTCATTAAATGTTACATCAGTCTCCTGTCCCTCTCCTTCAATATTCACCCATTGCAGGCGCTTCCCGTTACTATTTGGTCCTTCAGAATAAGTAAATCCAAAGAGCACCTTAAAGAGTTTACCTTGGTATTCTTCGGGAAACTGATCCCCCCGATAAATATGCATCCCGGTAGGTGCAACTGTTTCCGTCCAGACATGGATGGGATTAACATACTCTGGGTTGCTGTGAAAACCCAGTTCGTTCGGCCCGCCGTATTTACCACCTGCTTCAACAACCATGAATTTATCCATTCCCGTCGGGCCGTTATCCGACACAAGCAGATCGCCATTTTCGCGAAACTGCTTATCGTACGCATTTCTGAAACCAAGTGCGTATACGTAATTGTCCGGGCCAAACGGGTTGTCAGCCGGGATTTCTCCTTCCGGCGTCATCCGTAAAATTTTACCATGGAATTCATTTACATCCTGAGCTTTATTCTGCTCGTAGGCGTCCCCCACAGAAACATATAGCATGCCGTCAGGCCCAAATCTCAGGTTCTCTATTTGGTGCCCCTTGTCGCTTGGCAGGCCGGTTAACAAAACCGTAAAATCCTCTGCACGATTATTTACATCGGTAAATCTGGCAACTGAAGCAATTTCATCAGATCCATTTCTGGCTGCATAGGTCACATATACAAAGCCATTGTTCTGGTAATCGGGATCAAATTCGAGCCCAAGCAACCCATTCTCACCCGACACAGGAAATCCCCCCTCAATATTGAGTGCTAAGTCGGCAAAGGGTTCATCCAGTCTTTCGCCATTATCATAAATCCAAATTTTCCCACTTTGCAGTTCATTTACGAAGAGGCGGTTGGGTCCGTCGGGCGAAAACTCAACAGAAGTGGGCAGTTCCACATTATCCGAAAAGACCTCAACCACAAAACCTTCCGGAACACTTATATCCAAAACCTCTGCAGGCTCATCATCAGGATCTTCAATATCCATGACATTAACCGGATCATTACTACAGGATATAGTTAAGAGTAAAAGCCCGATTACCGGTAATAACCTTAATAAATTTAACATGTCTATGGTTTTGTTTGCAAATTTCAGTACAAGTACAAAGTAATGGGTTATACCCTATTTCAAATGATTTAAAACAAAAAAACCGGTTTTTTTAAATATGAAATTCACTTTAAAAAAATTTTTCAATTTTTATTTGCATCGTAATCCAAAAGTGTGCTATCATGTAATTAATGAAACTTATAGCCCAAAATAACATTTTTTCTATCTGCATGATGTGTATGTGTTGTCACACCTAATGCAGAGGGTATAATTTTTTCATAAAAAAATTACTAAGCTCTCTGGGAAACCAGCAGGGCTTTTTTTTTGTTCAGTTTTCTGAACAGCGTTCTTTAACATAATTGAACTCTTATCCAGAAAGGTGGAGGGACAGGCCCTGTGAAACCTTAGCAACCGCTCCGATGCAATCGGAGGTTAGGTGCTAAATCCTGCCCGCTTCAAATAGTATTTGAGGTTGGGAAAGATGAGACGATCAGGCATTCTTTTATACAAAAAGCCTCTTCTGAAAATCTTTCCCATACAGGATTTTCGGAAGAGGCTTTTTTTGTTTGATGAAGCTCTCCCCTTGAAGGGAGATATGAATCATCGTGAAGATGATTCATTGAAGGGTGTTGACATGGCGTTGATCTAAATTGAAGATAGTTCAGAGATCAACGCCCACACTTTACACACCCCTAAATTCGCTAACGCGTTCAAAAAATGAGCCCTCTCAAGAGGGGACTTTTTAACTTAATAATTTAACCAAAACACTTTGCGAAATACATTTAACAGCTGGTACGAAAAGAAGATGAGGGCTACTCCGGAACTTTCGGAGGAGACCGATAAAATTGAAGGCTGGCTTGAAAACATTAAAACCATTGCAATAGTGGGAATTTCACGCAACAGACACAAAGACAGTTATTTCGTTGGCCGCTATTTGAAAAAAGCCGGCTATAAGATCATTCCGGTTAACCCTGGAGCAGATGAGATACTCGGGGAGAAAGCCTACCCCGATTTAAAATCCATCCCCGAAAAAATTGATGCCGTGGATGTATTTATACGGCCTGAATTCATAACTGAGGTTGTAGATGCGGCTTTGGAGATTGACCCCAAAGTAATTTGGCTGCAGCTGGGAACCGGTGAACATCCAAAAGAAGTAGAAAAAACCCATGAAGCCGGAGTATTAATGGTACAAAACCGATGTATGAAGGTCGATCACCAGTTTTTGGTTCGCCCCAAGAATGAGTGATCGGCCGTTATCTCCCTTTGAGGGGAGATCAAAATCATCGTTAAGATGATTTTGTGAGGGGTGTCAATGGGCGTTGATCTAAATTGAAGATAGTTCAGAGATCAAAGACCTCGCGTAACATCCCCCTTACCCCCTTCGAAGGGGAACTATAATTTTAAAAACAACATCCACATAACTACACGATCATGAGCACAAACGGACAAGATAAAAACTACAGATTCGAAACTCTCCAGCTTCACGCGGGACAGGAAACTGACCCTACAACAGGATCAAGAGCAGTACCTATTTACCAAACTACATCATATCAATTTGAAGACACAGAGCATGCAGCCACGCTATTTGCCCTTAAAGAATTCGGAAATATCTACACACGGATCATGAATCCTACTACGGATGTTTTTGAGAAAAGAATTGCTGCCCTTGAAGGAGGGGTTGCGGCTGTGGCAACGGCATCAGGACAGTCAGCCCAGTTTTTAGCCATTGCTAATGTCGCCCAGGCAGGTGACAATATTGTCTCTACACCAAACCTCTATGGTGGAACCTTTAATCAGTTCAAGGTTACATTTCCAAGGCTTGGAATTAACACCACATTTGTAGAGGAAGATACTCCCGAAGCATTTGAAGCAGCTATTGATGAAAAGACCAGAGCAATCTATTTAGAAAGTATTGGGAACCCCCGAGGTAATGTGCCTGACTTTGAAGGTATTTCAGCCGTGGCCAAAAAACACGGCGTGGCATTAATAGTTGATAATACCTTTGGCGCTGGCGGTGCAATAGCACGACCTATTGATCATGGAGCAAACGTAGTTGTTCAATCGGCCACAAAATGGATTGGCGGACACGGAACCAGCGTGGGCGGTGTGATTGTAGATGCCGGTAATTTTGACTGGGGCAACGGACGATATCCGTTGTTCACAGAACCATCCCCTTCTTACCATGGACTGAATTTCTGGGAAGTCTTCGGCGAACAGGGTCCATTTGGAAACATCGCATTCGCTATTCGCGCCCGGGTTGAAGGGCTTCGTGATGTAGGTCCCGCCTTGTCTCCATTTAACAGTTTCCTGCTTCTTCAGGGAGTTGAAACATTATCACTCAGAGCAGAACGGCATGCAGAAAATGCCTTAAAACTGGCAAAGTGGCTACAAACAAGTGACCGCGTTTCATGGGTTAACTACACCGGCTTACCCGACCATCCATTCCACGAAAATGGAAAGAAATATCTGCGCGAAGGACGATTTGGAGCAGTTCTCACATTTGGTGTAAAAGGTGGTTACGATTCTGCACTTGACTTTATTGAAGGCGTGGAACTGGCGAGTCACCTTGCAAATGTTGGTGATGCAAAAACACTGGTCATTCACCCTGCATCAACCACACACCAACAGCTGACCGAAAAAGAACAGGCATCAGGTGGAGTAAAGGAAGACCTGATCCGTGTATCAGTAGGTATCGAACACATCGATGATATTATTGCAGATTTCGAGCAAGCTTTTGAGAAGATTGGTGTGACGGCATGATCTCCCCTCGAGGGGAGATATGAATCATCGTGAAGATGATTCATTGAGGGGTGTTCAGGTGCGTTGATCTGGCTAAGATTTAAATTCTGGCCACTCAGCCTCACGTAACATCCCCCGGATTAAATGCTGAACGCATTTAATCATCCCCCTTCAAAGGGGGACTTTCAAACTCCCCCTTCAAAGGGGGGCTTTAAATATAAAAACCCGGCTTCCGAAAATCGGAAACCGGGCTATCATTCAAACAGTCGGCAGAAACTTTTGCAGAGGCCTGCCGACCTGAACTAAAACCAAGATACAAATGAGTAACTTAAAATTCGCATACTGGGTACCAAATGTTAGTGGAGGTCTTGTAGTATCAACACTTCCGCAAAAAACGGACTGGACTTTCGAGGCCAATAAACGCTATGCCCAAACGGCAGAAGAAGTTGGCTTTGAATATGCACTTTTACAAACACGATTTATCGCAAGTTATGGAGCTGACAATCAGCTTGAAGCTGCAGCACTCGGCGCGGCACTTGCTGCTGTAACTGAGAAAATAAATCTGATTTCAGCGGTCCACCCCGGACTTTGGCACCCTGCTGTTTACGCAAAAATTCTATCCACCATTGATAATGTAAGCAATGGACGCGTTGCGGTGAATGTGGTAAGTGGCTGGTTTAAAGGTGAGTTTACCGCTTTTGGCGAACACTGGCTCGAGCATGGTGAGAGGTATAGACGATCAGAGGAGTTCATCGAAGTTCTCCGACAGCTCTGGACTGAAGATAAAGCCAATTATCGGGGAGATTTCTATCAAATCAGCGATGCCCCTCATAAGCCTAAACCTAAAAAGAATGGCATTCCTGTGTTTCAGGGAGGGAACTCAAAAGCTGCACGCAAAATGGCTGCAAAAGTTTCCGACTGGTATTTCATGAACGGTAACACCAACTCCGGAATTAAAGAGCAGATTGATGACGTAAAACAACTCGCCGAAAAGGAAGGCAGGGAAGTCAAATTTGCTCTGAATGGATTTGTTATTGTCCGGGATACCGAGCAGGAAGCGATCGACCAGCTTGAGGAAATTGTAGGTGAGGCAAATGAAGATGCCGTTAACGATTTTCGGGATGCGGTTCAGCAAGCAGGTGCATCATCTAAGGAAGGTGAAGGCATGTGGGCTGACTCCTCTTTTGAAGATCTGGTACAATACAATGATGGTTTTAAAACCGGATTGATAGGAACCGCCGAACAGGTAGCTGATCGAATTATCGAACTAAAGCAGCTGGGCGTGGATCTTATCCTTACCGGTTTCCTCCACTATGATGAGGAACTTGAGAAGTTCGGTAAAGAGGTTATTCCATTGGTTCGCGAAAAAGAGGAAAGGTTAAAACAGAAAGGGGTAGCCGCATGAAAATTGTTGGAATCTCGGGCAGTTTAAGTAAGCATTCAAAAACAGAACTCACCGTACAGAAAACGCTGGACTTTATTGATGAGCAAGATCCCACAGTTCAAACAGAACTGATTGCTCTTTCGGCGTACAATCTGGTTTTTTGCGACGGACGAAATCCCGATGATTATGAAGCAGATACCCGCACGGTGATCGACAAGATCGCCGCTGCGGATGCTTTAATTATTGGATCTCCGATTTACAGGGGAACGTACAGCGGGGCATTTAAGAATCTGTTTGATTTGATCCCCAACGATTCCCTTCGCGGAAAAGCCGTGGGAATTACCGCTACCGGTGGTTCCGACCATCATTACCTGGCTATTGAACATCAGTTCAAACCACTAATCGGGTATTTTAACGCCTATGCTATTCCCGGTGGTGTGTATGCAAATAACGGGCATTTCGCAGGCGGTGAATTAACTGACAAAAACATTCTGGAAAGGTTGGCAAATTTAGCGAAGGAAACCATCAGACTATCTACGCTTCTAAATAATAGCTACGAAGGACCGGCCGAGACAGCGATTAAACGAGAATCACTACAAGAATCATAAAATTATATGAATCAGGGAATCACAAAAACCACACTTGAAACCGACTTTATTACAGAGTCTGGATTTCGCTTTAAAAACCCGGAGGTTGCCTACAAAACGTGGGGAACGCTGAATGAAAACCGGGATAACGTTGTCCTTATTTGTCATGCTTTAACCGGACATGCAGCCGCTGATGAGTGGTTTACAGGCCTTTTTGGGGAGGGCAATCTATGTGATTCCAGTAAATATTTCACCATCTGTATTAATGTGCCGGGCAGCTGCTACGGCAGTCTGGGACCCTTCTCCACCAACCCGGAAACCGGAGAGCCATACCGCGACTCATTCCCTCTTTTTACCATTCGTGATATTGTTCGATTTCAGCAGCAATTGCTGGATCAGCTTTCCATTAATGGCATTGAAGTTGTGATTGGCGGTTCAATGGGCGGCATGCAGGCGCTTGAATTTTCCATCATGGACAAGCGAATTAAATCTGCGGTGCTCATTGCCATGGGCAAGGCGCATAGCCCGTGGGCTATTGGTATTAGCCATGCACAGCGTCAGGCAATCTATACTGATCCCAAATGGAATAACGGAAATTACGAAAAAGGGGATGGCCCAAAGGATGGGTTAGCCACAGCCCGGATGATGGCCATGATTACCTACCGAACACCGAAGGATTATTGGTCTAAGTTTGACCGGAATCGTCAGGGCGATACTAATCAGTTCCAAGTGGAATCGTACCTGAATTATCAGGGGCAAAAACTTGCCGGCCGCTTTGACCCCAACACCTATGTGGCTTTAACAAAATCCATGGATTCCCATGACATAACCCGTGGCCGAGGAACCGCAGAAGAAGTTCTAAACAGGGTGGAAATTCCGGTACAACTGGTAGGAATTACGTCTGATTTGCTCTATCCCCCATCAGAGCAAAAGGAACTTTCGCGACTTTTTCCAAACGGACGTTATCATGAGATCGATTCCCCTTATGGCCACGACGCCTTTTTAATAGAGTTTGAACAACTCAACGATATCATCAAACCATTTACTGAAATACAATCTATTTTAAACTACTGACCCAATGACACGAATTTCGACATTAAAGAAAATCAAGCCGGAACCACAGGCACTACCACAAAAAACGAATGTGTTTATCGCAGGAATTGGAGCCGTAGGTGGAACACTGTTACAACAAATCCTGAACCTACCCTCTTCTTACTCTGTAAACTTAATTGGGATCTGCAATTCCAAACATACAGTATGGAATAAAGATGCTGATAATGATATATCTCCCGCAGATTTACCGTTTGGTGAGGAAAAAAACTGGGAGCAGATCATTAATAAACTGCAGCCCGGAAAAAATGAGAAAACAATTTTTATTGACGCTACCGGTCACCGTGAAGTAGCTGAGCTTTACCTTAAACTTTTCGATAAAGGAATTCATGTAGTAACACCTAGTAAGCTGGCAAACACCCGTAAACAGGTCTACTTTAATCTGCTTGATAAAACAGCCCGGAAAAATCATGTGCAGTTTTTATATGAAACGAATGTTGGCGCCGGCCTTCCCATTATTCAATCGCTGCGTAACCTAATCAATACCGGAGATGAGATTATAGAGATTGAGGGTGTGCTTTCGGGTACAATGACCTATTTGTTTTCCCAGCTTGACCAAGGATATTCATTCAGTGAATCTGTGATACAGGCACGTCAGCTGGGATATGCTGAACCCGATCCGCGGGACGATCTGTCCGGTGAAGACGTAGCCCGAAAAATGATGATCCTCGCAAGAATTTGCGGCTATGACGTTGAGCGTGAAGAACTGGATGTTGAGCCCATCACGCCAAAATCACTGCAGGATGTTGACTCTACAACGTTCCTGGAAAAACTGCCTGATTTTGATGCGGAATGGAAGGAGAGGTTGGATCAGCTCAATACCGAAGGTAAAACACTCCGTTATATAGGGGCCTTAACTAAGGATGGAATTCAGGTAGGGCTTAAAGAAGTAAAACTGGACTCGCCATTCGGAGGTTTGACTGGCACGAACAATATCATCCAGATAAAAACCCAACGATATTTTGATCAGCCGCTTATCATCCAGGGTCCGGGAGCCGGAAAAGAAGTTACGGCAGCGGGAGTTCTGGCTGATGTTTTAAAAATTGTTTCTAGCTGAATCTATCGATTAAATCTTCCCTGTGATATTTTTAAATCCTTTCAACTCTTCTTTAAGAAGGGTTGATTCAGGTAGTTCATTGAGGTTGATTTTTTCGCTGGCATTATCAATATCCATTCCCACAATTTTTTCATCACTATCAAAATCAACGATAATGTCCTTTAAAATCTCTTTACTGGATACGCTATCCTTTTTCGAAAAGTCTATATATAAAGAATCCGTTTCAGGATAATAGTTAAAAGTCATAGTTCGAACCTCCTGTCAGGAAATGCATTATGAATGGTTGTTTTATTTTCGAATGTGGTAACCCTCAAGAAATGACCGTCTAACTCTGAAATTCTTTTCCAGAATTGAAATCGGTTATTATCCTGCCTTTCTGTTTTCTCGGGATGCTCTATTACCCGGATACACCATTCTTTTTCCAGGTAGGGTCTTTTACGCAGAACCTGTTCCTCAAAATAGCTCGTGTAGATATAATTTTTCATTTCACCTCTCTTTTCTTTTTTGATATAACACGTCCGTACAGTGATAACTAACGGAGTGATTATATATTGACTCAGAAATTCTCACAATCGCATTATTTTTTTCTGAGAACAAACCCTACCACTCTCTCCCACTCTCAATCCACCACATCATTTTTTTATACTAAAATGCTCATTTTGGTTGGTTGTGGGCTATATATGATTTAGAAAGGGATTTACTTCGATTATTCATTTTATCTGTGAAACATTTTTCTTGACATATTACATCACGAAGAGGTACATTGTGGTGAGAAGTGGGAGATAGTGGGGGATTAATTAGCAAGTTCCTGTAAACACTGTCAAATGACGTTTTAGCAATCAACAATACAAAAGGACCCATCCGTGCCAAGCTTCAAAGGGGAATACGAACATAGTGTAGATAATAAAGGCCGAGTGGCCTTCCCTGCCAAGTTGCGTAAAGCTTTACAGCCCGATGCACAGGATCGGTTTACCCTA
>PWFZ01000184.1 GCA_003555185.1 Balneolaceae bacterium
AATTTTCTACTCCACATTCCGAAATATGGAAAGTTCGAAATAGTAAATACCTCGATGAAAATATTGAACCCAGCAAATATATCATGATGGATTACATGAATGTTGCGCTCGGCAGGGAATATGAATATCAAATGCTTGAGGATGAAATTGCACTCCCACTCCATACAGAACGCATGAACCGTGATATTATGGAGGCATGGGAAATGTATGAGCTTATCATGCCCGGAGGGCTAAATTATGGATACAACTTCGCAACAGGCAACTATTTTGCCGAGCTTCAACACGTAGAGTTTGGTTTTGATGAAGAACTAATCCGTTCTCAAAATCCCGATGTGGATATGATGCGATTCTTTGAAAACATTCGCTCAACACGGGATTTAGTGAAAAGCGAACTATGGAGGCTGTACCATCATATTAATGTAAATGATGACTAATTAAATTTTCTTAAAACGTTATTCCGTACAGCTGTTGAGTAATACAATGAATACTTCCCTGCCCCCAAACCAAGTCGGCGCAGGGAATTCCTTTTATATCCCGATCAGGGAAATATTGAGCGAACAGATCCAAAATCTCATCATCAAAACGTTCATCATACAGGGGAACCAAAACCACACCATTTGCGACATAGAAATTCGCATAGCTTGCCGGTACATATTCTGATCCATCGACCGTCTCGCCTTCTATTTTTGTATGAGGAATAGGTACTGTGATTACATTTAACTTATTTCCATTTTGGTCTGTAGATGATTTTAGCCGCTCATAATTTTCATGCAGCACACGATGGTTTATATCTTCCTTGTCATCAGTATAGGCTGTTATTACAGTATTTTTGTTTACAAAACGAGTGAGATCATCAATATGGCCGTCTGTATCATCTCCTGCCAATCCCTCGCTTAGCCAAATCACTTTATCAGCGCCTAAATAATGATATAATTGCTGTTCTATATCTTCCTTTGAAAGCTGTGGATTCCTGTTTTTATTTAACAAAACAGATTCAGTAGTTAGAAATAAACCTTCCCCATTTGTCTCGATTGACCCACCCTCAAGTACCATATTTGTACTGTATGCCGTCACCCCAAAAGTTTCAGCGATCCATAGAGGCAACTTATTATCATCATCCCAGGGTGGATATTTCTCACCCCATGCATTGTACTCCCAATTTGTTATTGAAAAATAACCCGTTTTATTTCTGATGAAAATAGGCCCACAGTCTCTTGCCCAAATATCATTTACCGGTTGAACAACAATTTTTATTTGTTCTGTGTTAATCTGACGCATCTCAAATAGACTGGCCACCCTTACTTTGATAGGCTTATCTGCTACAATTAGAAGAATGGGTTCGTATTCACTCAATACCTGAACAATATCAAGGTAAACAGCTTCTGCTTTTTCTAGCGATTTCCCCGGCCAGGTTGAACGGTTATGTGGCCATATCAACATGGTCGAAGAGTGAGTTTCCCACTCTGCAGGCATATAAAAGCCTTCAGCTGCGAGGTTGTTAAATATTTTTCTATTCATTAAAGCAGGGTTTTATTACTTAACCAATATCATTGTATCTGTTAAACTCGGACCGCTATTCAATTGTACGCGATAAATATATATACCACTCGCCAGCGCGGAAGCATCGAATGGGATAGTATATTCTCCTGCAGTTAAGGGTTGAGAATGAATCAAAATAGCGATTCTTCTGCCGGTAATATCGTACACCTCAATCGTGACCTCATCCCCTTCAGGTATTGAGAATTCTATGTTGGTAGTGGAATTGAACGGGTTGGGATAATTTGGCGTCAATACAAAATCCTCGGATTTTGGCGACGGTGGCGCTTCATCGCCCACATTTGAATCTGAAAAGTCAAACCGTGTCCAAACCGGTGCATGATCAGATGTTGTTGATGTATAGTTATTTATATAACTAATATTTTCGACCCGTTCAGAACCGGAAATATGACTTTCCATTAATTCATTCGACACAATTATATGATCAATCATACTTCGAAATCGTCCAACAATGAAGGAGGCCTGACCTTGATCTTCCAGAGTTAATGTGGCTGGCAGGTAATTCTCATCTTCTACAAAGTTGTTATAGGGTGATTCCACATTATTATAAGTAGAAAGCCTCAGCTGATCATTAAAATCGCCTAAGAAAATGATATTTTCATTTGCACGATTTTCATCAAAATAGGTCTTAAGCTGTCGGGCAGCATTTTGCCTTCGCTGATAGGATGGCTCATCCCCAAACGCTTTGGCATGAACTCCGTACGATCTAACTTCTACGGTTCTCCCACCTACGGTAGCATTAAATCTGAAGAACAACGGGGGTCTGCCGGCCCAATTATATCTCCATTCATTTGCATCTATGTTTTCAGGTACAAATTCACCGGAATCCAAAGAATCGATTACGGACGTTTTAAATAAATATGCCGTTTGCTGAGTTTGAGAATAGGAGGATGTAAATCCTCTGTAGTCATCTAGTTTATTTGCTAAAATTGCGAACTGTTCCCTATTAGCAATCTCCTGGAATGTATATAAATCTGCATCCACTGTTTTAATGACCTCTACAACGTTATCTAGCTGTAAGTCTAAATCGTCCGGTCCCCGGCTTGTATCTCC
>PWFZ01000261.1 GCA_003555185.1 Balneolaceae bacterium
ATATTTTTGCCTTCTGATATATTGCCATTAATAAACAGCTGGCCGTTAAACATTCTTGTTTGGGACGTTCGCCTAATTAAAATCTCATGCTCATATCGGCTGTCAGGTCCGGGTTTGATATAGTTATTAACAAAGTTAACCGTTTGTTTAACACCCCGGGCATTTTGAAATCTGGCTACTGAACCGCCCGCATTATAGATCAGATTATTTCGAAAATCGAGATGTCCATTTGCATTCATGTAGGGGTGACGCTCAAAATTGTGAGCAAACAAATTTCTGATGATAGAGATGTTATTTGCCTGAGCACCGATTAGAAGTCCCTGACCGGGATATGGGTATTGCTCATGGTCATCGAACAGATGAAGCGGTTCGCTGATGATTGAGTTTTGTATGGTAATATTGTGACTATTGTGCCATATGCCAATGTTTTCGTCCGTTGCCCAGCTAAAGGAACAGTGATCGATAATGATATCATGAACTTCATCAGAATCTTCCTTGCCTATATCCAGTGCGTCCATGCTATTCCAGTCAGCATCCCCCTTTTTACGCTCGTTAATATCACCGGGCCGAAATCGCATAAACCGGATTACCACATTATGGGTCTCAATTTTTGTCTGTTCTCCGCGGATGGTAATGCCCGATCCGGGGGCAGTCTGACCGGCTATGGTTATGAAAGGGTTAGAAATAACCAATGTGGAATCGAGATCAATAATTCCGGATACTTCAAATACGATGGTCCTTGGACTATCATGATTTACAGCCTCTCTTAAACTGCCCGGACCATTGTCGTTAAGGTTCGTCACCTTTAAAAGTTCACCGCCTCTTCCACCTTCCGAATAAGAACCGTATCCTTCAGCTCCCGGAAACGCAAGCATTTGTGCTTGCAGAACCAATGGAAAGGCAAGAGGTAGTAGAAACAGTAAAGTCGTAACAAAAACGGATTTTTTTGTTTTCACTATCTCAGTTACGTTTGCAGTTAGGTATTCAGAAACGTAAAGAGTCAATTTTTTAGTACCATAATTGCTACATGCGATAAAAGATATAAGGATGTTTTTCAACAATGTGATGTAACCCTAAAAGCTATTTATTTTTGATTCCTAAGAGAAAAATAAAGATCGGTCTTTTTGCAGGCACTCTTAACAGCGGTGGTGCCGAAAGAATGATGGTAAACCTGGCCAACAGCCTCCATCATGCAGGACATGATGTGAGGTTATACCTGGTTAATAAAACCGGACCCTACGTTGGGGAAGTAAATACTTCCGTTTCAATCGTTGACCTGAAAGCCAAATCAGGTGTAAAATCTATTGTTCACAAGTTACGCAAGCTATTGTCAGGCAACTCACTGGATGTACTTATTTCTACCCAGCCACATATTAACTCCATGGTTGGTTTCTCATCAATCGGGTTAAAGCATAAACCCTTGTTAATATTCAGAGAAGCCAATACTCCAAACAGTAGATACTCAGAAAGTGGATATATATCAAACCTATTCTATAAAACAGGGTTCAAATTTGCTGATCATTATGTAGCGGTTTCAGAAGGGGTGAAGGAATCACTCATTAGCTACTATCAAATTGACCGGGAAAATGTGACGACCATCTATAATCCGGTGGTTGATGATACCATAGAAGAAAAGTCTAAGGAGAACCCTGAACACCCCTGGCTTGATCAGAATGAGATACCTGTTATCATGACCATGAGCCGGTTGGTACCGCAAAAAGATCATCCGCTATTGCTTCGTGCATTTGCAAACGTATTAAAGAAAAGAGAAGCGAGGCTCTTGCTGTTGGGTGATTCATCTTTGGATGTTCAATACGTATCTGAATTGAAATCACTGATCAAAACGCTGGGTATAAGTGAATCAGTAGACTTTTTGGGATTTAAACCCAATCCTTTTTCGCACCTGAGCAGGGCATCCTTGTTTGTACTTTCATCTCAATATGAAGGGCTTCCGGGATCCCTGGTGCAGGCACTGGCTTGCGGTTGTCCCGTGGTAAGTACCGATTGCCCCTCAGGTCCGGCTGAAATTCTTAAGGATGGTAAATATGGTAAACTGGTTCCGGTAGGAGATACCGATGCATTAACTGACGCAATGCTCCACAGCCTGAATGAAAAACATAACAGTGAAGAGCTTAAACAACGGGCAAGTGATTTTTCAGCGGAAAAAGCCGGTGAAAAGTATCTGAGCCTAATTAATAAATTATTGGGTGAATAAGGAGACCCGTGAGGTCTTCGAAGACCTCACGGGTCTGTTCAGCGGTTAAATCAAATTAATTCAAAGCATGGCAAAAAAACTTATTCTAATCGGCCCGAAAACAGGAATTAAAGGAGGAGCAAATGTCTCCTTCAACCATCTGCTGGATGAATTGAATCGTCGAGGAGTAGACTACACCTGCATCGATATGCCGGAGGGGCAATTCCATTAATAAGGAGACCCGTGAGGTCTTCAAAGACCTCACGGGTCTGTTCATTGGCAAAATCAAACTATTTCAAATCATGACAAAAAAACTCATTTTAATTGGTCCGAAAACAGGAATTAAAGAAGGAGCAAATGTCTCCTTCAACCATCTGCTGGATGAATTGAATCGTCGAGGAGTAGACTACACCTG
>PWFZ01000239.1 GCA_003555185.1 Balneolaceae bacterium
CCTTCACCGTCGATATCCCCCCCCTCACCGGCTACATAAGTCAGTTCATAGACAATGAATTCAAAATAAGCCTCTGTAACAATTAACAATTCATTTTTTTCAACTACAACTTCGATGTCATCAGGCGTCGTCCATCCTTCGATATCCTTAAACTCAACCCAGTAACGGCCCTGGTCAACATTGAGTATAGTCTCCCCGCTGTCACGCCAGTCGCTTGTATCGCGAAAGCGCCACTGGGCGCCTTCACCGATTGCAACCGCCGGCTCTATGTCGACCCGGACAGCGCCTTTATCCTGGGTCTGGATAGGGTCGAATACAGCCGCAACCGCCATGTCTTGAGTGATATTGCGATCAGTACGGGATTTGCTTGTCACGCCATCCGTCCACCGCACAAATTCGTAGTCCGTATCCGGGACGGCGCTTACTTCAGAACCGTCATCACCATGCAAAACCACCTGGCTGGTGTCGCCTTCAATTCTACCGTTCTCACCTGCAGTATATTCCAAGGTGTACTTATGTAACACCAGCCCCACCTCTCCGTGCTCAAGCGGCACAGTTCCCACTTCAGCCCCACCGAGCACGATATACGGCATCTGCCCGGGACCCGGATACACCATGTCCAGTGCTGCTTCACCGTTGGCGAAGCCAACAGTGCTGGCGCCGTTCACGGACAGTGTAATTCTGCTGCCGGAGTCATCCTCGAATATAATCCGTATGCCTTCACTTGTGATTGTGTAATCTTCGAGGCTGCGCGGCAGGTTAACCCGGTCGCCGTTACCGGCGGTAAACCTGATGCTTGTGCTTTCTGAAACATTGATGGTCTCTTTTGCGCCGGTGCCGACAATTTCTGCATGGAAAGAAATGTCTATTTCCTGATCGCCGCCGTGCAAACTTAAGCGGTTCTTAGGCGGAGACGTATCATCGTTCATGGGGATGGCTTTATGGATTGCGGTCTGCGGATCATCTGACAGGGAAACCGTACTTGGATCCAGCGGATCGCTGCCGACAACCGCACCGCCCAAAACAATTTGCGGCATCTGCCCGGAGGGAAAGACCATCCTGAGCGCTGCGGCGCCATCGGAGAAACCTACGGTGCTGACGCCGTTAACGGAAAGGGAGATCCGGTTGCTGTCTTCATCCTCGAACAAGACACGGACACCTTCGCTGGTGATTGCATACTCTTCAAGACTTCGCGGCAGGTTGACCCGGTCGCCGTTTCCTGCGGCAAATTCGATGCTGGCATCATCTGCAACATTGATGGTTTCTTCGGCGCCGGTACCAGCGATTACGGTATTGAACAAAATGTCTATCGCCTGGTCACCGCCGTGCAGGATTGTCCGGTTCATGGGCACGAAAATGTCGCCTGCGTCAATGTCTTCAGACATAGCCCCGTGGATATTGGCCTCTGTTTCTGCTTCGTAGGCCAGCGTTTTATGCTCAATGGCCTGGTCAGATGCCCATGCCGCATTGACAACCATAATCGTCATTAAAAGGCTGGCTGCAAACCAAGTGAAGCGGTGAAGGGCTTTTTTCCTGCAGGCGTTTGTTTTTATACTTTTTGTTCTTTCGACCCCTTGTGTTGCCGTTTCCTGGTACGTCAATACCGACATTGCTGTCCCCTTTTTCTTCTTCACTATAATAATATATTATTTTTATTTTCATTTTTTAAAGCAAGTATCAAATACGTCGGGAATATTGTTTACTTCCTCATGAGATATATATTAAAGTAAAGCAAAATGCAAACGGGAAAAGATGCTAATTTCGAAAAGAACATGGGACAACCAAACATATTAACCCTTTATGGGTTGTGAAGGGGCATGGACTTATGAAGCTCAGGAGAACCTTTTACTTTTCATCGCTTACTTTGGGACACATAGTAAAGTCAGTGATGGCTGTTGCTTTAATTCTCCCCATAAATATCCAGGCCGAAACAGCAGGCCCAGGCACTGAAAAATGGCATTTTCTGACCAATGACAGCATCCATTCATCGGCTGCGATCAGTCCAGGCGGCACGATTTATGTCGGCTCCGGCGACACCCGCCTCTATGCCCTGACCCCCGAGGGCACCAAAAAATGGCGATTTAAAACCGGCGGCAGCATTTATTCATCACCGGCTATCGGCGAAGACGGCACGGTCTATGTCGGCTCCGGCGATACACACCTCTATGCTGTTAACCCCGATGGCTCCGAAAAATGGCGCTTCAAAACCGGCGGCTTCGTCTATGCATCGCCGGCTATCGATGAGGCCGGCACAATTTATGTGGGATCCGGCGACACCCGCCTGTATGCCATAAAACCTGACGGCACAGAAAAATGGGTCTTTAAAACCGGCGATGCCGTTCATTCATCGCCGGCTATCGGAAAGCACGGCACGGTTTACGCAGCCTCTTACGATGGCCGATTGTATGCTATCAATCCCGACGGCACTGAAAAATGGGACTTTGACATTGGCTATCGTGTCGATTCGTCCCCGGCAATCGATCAAGACGGCACCGTTTATATCGGCTCACGCGGCGGCTTCCTTTATGCAATCCATGCCAATGGGGAAAAGAAATGGTCCCTAAAAGCAGGCAGCCGTATCGATTCTTCGCCGGCAATCGATCAAGACG
>PWFZ01000168.1 GCA_003555185.1 Balneolaceae bacterium
ATGGGGCAGGCATTTTTCTCTCTCTCATTGGGTATGGGCGCATTGATTACGTACGGATCTTACCTCAACAGAAAACAAAACCTTGTAGAAAGTGCCGCTTACGTTACAGTGTTTGATATCGGGATTGCCATCATTGCAGGCCTCTTAGTAATTCCCGCGATGTATGTTGCTCAAGCCGGTGGAGTACAAATATTTGACCCGGAAACAGGTGCACTCTTTGCCAGCACAACACTTGTATTTGATGTTCTGCCCGAAATGTTTCATAACATCGGCGGACTGATCGGAATGATTCTTGGAGTAACATTTTTCATTCTTTTAGGCCTTGCAGCCCTTACATCATCTATCTCCCTGTTGGAAGTTCCGGTTGCCTATGTTATTGACGAGCACAAAATTCACAGAACAAAAGCTGCATGGATTGTAGGGGGTGTCGTCTCTTTAATCGCGATTACTATCTCCTTCAACCTTGTACTGATTGATGTTTTCGTTGCTATTTTCAATGAAGTGGGTTTACCGCTGGGTGGCTTGATGATCTGTTTGTTTCTTGGTTATTTCTGGAAATCAGAAAATGCCATTTTGGAAATTAAAGATGGATATAGTGGAGTTGAAGAAAGCAATTTCAGTACTGTTTGGGTTATTTTTATTAAATTTATCTGCCCAATACTGATCGGAATTGTACTGATATCGACTATTGCAGGCGTCTATGGAAATTTAATCGCCTTGTTTGGTTAGTAATTTGTTATAGAATCAAGCCCGCTGTATTTTTGGGCAAAACTTTTTTAATAAAAATATATATGGCAAAAATAAGTACCTCTGATTTTCGCAACGGCCTCTCTATCCTTCAGGATGGAGAAATCTACACCATTGTGGAATTTCAACATGTTAAACCGGGCAAAGGACCTGCCTTTGTTCGTACAAAGCTAAAAGGGTTGGTAAACGGGAAAAATATTGATAAAACGTTTCGTTCAGGCGAGAATGTTGAATCAGTTCGCGTGGAAACTCATCCTTATCAGTTTCTGTATGCAGACGGAGATATGTTCTTTTTCATGCACCAGGAGACATACGAGCAAATTCCTCTCGAAAAATCCAGGGTTGTAAAGCCCGAATTTATCGCAGATGGACAAGTTTGCACTCTTACAATTGATGTAGAAAATGATAAAATTTTATACGCAGAACCACCCGGCCAGATTGAAACAGAAGTTGAAGATACCGATCCGGGTTTGAAAGGCGATACTGCACAAGGCGGAACAAAGCCTGCTACCATTACAGGAGGTGCTGTAGTACAGGTACCTCTCTTTATAAATAAAGGTGAAAAAATAAAAGTCGATACAAGAACCGGCGATTACTTAGAAAGAGCCAAAACAAAATAAACGATACAATGGATTTAAAACTCGTAAAGAACTTATTAGACCTAATCTCGGAAAGCGAGGTTAATGAAGTTTCAATTGAAGAGGGCGATTTTAAGCTTAAAGTTAAAAAGCAATCTGATGCTCCTTCTCAGCTTCACTATCAAATGCCTCCACAACAGCAGCAACCTGCCCCGGCAGCACCTTCTGCACCACAACCGGCAGCACAAGGTGGAAGTACAGAGGAAGCACCAAGTGAGTCACAACCGGATGGTGAAGTTATTAAATCTCCGATTGTAGGTACGTTCTACGAAGCAGCATCACCTGATTCGGACCCATTTGTTAAAGTCGGCGATACCATTAAAAAAGGCGAGACTCTCTGTATCGTTGAAGCAATGAAAATAATGAATGAAATTGAAGCCGAAATTTCCGGCACCATTCAAAAAATCATCGTTGAAAACGGACAGCCGGTAGAATTTGACCAGCCTCTTTTTATTATCAAAAAATCCTAGTTGATGTTTAAAAAAATTCTGATTGCCAACAGAGGAGAAATTGCTCTTCGAATTATTCGAACCTGTAAGGAAATGGGGATTAAAACGGTTGCGGTATATTCCACAGCCGATGAAGATAGCCTCCACGTGAAGTTTGCCGATGAAGCTGTATGCATTGGTCCCCCATCCGGAAAAGAGAGTTATTTAAAAGTACAATCCATTCTTGCAGCTGCAGAAATTACTAATGCTGAAGCCATCCACCCCGGATATGGATTTTTAGCTGAAAATGCAGAATTCAGTCGCATTTGCAGTGAACACGAAATTAAGTTTATCGGCCCATCTCCCGAGATGATTCAAAAAATGGGTGATAAAGCTACTGCAAAAGCAACAATGATCGAGAGCAACGTTCCGGTTGTACCCGGTTCTGATGGGGTTATCGATAATTACGAAGATGCGTTAGAAGTCGCAAAAAGCACAGGTTATCCGCTTATTATTAAAGCGAGTGCCGGCGGCGGCGGACGTGGAATGCGGGTAGTTGAAAGCGAAGAGAAATTCAAACAATCATTCGATACCTGTCGAAACGAAGCCTTAACTGTTTTCGGTAATGCCGATGTGTATATCGAAAAGTTTGTACTAAAACCACGGCACATCGAAATTCAGATTTTAGGCGATCAACATGGAAATGTGATCCATCTCGGGGAGCGTGAATGCTCTCTGCAACGGCGCCATCAAAAATTACTGGAAGAAGCGCCTTCTCCTGTTATGACGGA
>PWFZ01000317.1 GCA_003555185.1 Balneolaceae bacterium
ACTTAGCTCTTCTAACATTCCCGGTCGGAATTTGCCACGAGACTCTTCCTGAAAAACTCACAGGATCGCACGTTGCAAATCGATTATCTAACCCTTATCTTAATAGTCTTTGATAAAAACTAATATTGCACAGCTATGAAGAAAGGAATACATCCCGATTATAAAGAAATCACCGTTTTAATGAGTGATGGATCAGAAGTAAAGACACGAAGCACAATGGATGTTGAAGGCGGTGTTTTTAAGAGTGAGGTAGATTCTAGAAATCACCCGTTCTACAACAAAGATCAGAAAATTAAGAAGAAAGCTGATAGAATTGACCGCTTTAACAAACGCTACAATAAGAAGTAGTCGTTTTTGTTTATTTAATGAAATTCTTTAGGATGTGGCGATGGTGCGCTGCATCCTTTTTTTATTTATAGAACCTATGGACATTCAAAAATTTGAAGTTGGCCCGTTTGGGGAAAATACTTATCTGCTTATAGAATCAGGAGAGGCAGTTATTATTGATCCCGGATTTTCCAATAATTCGGAATTCGATCATTTCGAAAAGGCACTCTCAGCGTCAGGAGCTAAACTGATTGCGGTTGTTTTAACCCATGCACATGTAGATCATGTGTTAGGACTTCCACGGCTTCTAAAAAAATATCCGGTAGATGTCTATTTAAATCATTCTGATCTCTATTTATGGAATCGATTTCCGGAACAGGCAACTATGTTCGGTATTCAGGCTGATAAAATTGATGCAGATCCCAAAGAGCTCCCTGTGCAAAAAGATTTTACTTTAGGTTCGTTTACAATGGATGTTCGGTATACACCGGGTCATGCGCCTGATCATGTTTCGATCTACTTTGAACAGGAGAATGTACTCATCGCCGGGGATACGCTATTTAAACAGAGTATTGGAAGAACCGATCTGTATAAAGGGGATTTTGATTTGCTGGCAAAATCGATCAGAAATGAGCTTTACACGTTGCCGGACAGCACTAGGGTACTGCCGGGGCACGGACCTGAAACAACGATTGGTTACGAAAAGAAAAACAACTCGTTTGTAACGGGTTAATATCGTTCAAAAACCTGTCAGGTTTGTACAGCTTACATTCTTGTTATTTGACAAGAGAAACCTGACAGGTTTCAACAGGTAATATTAGTCTTTTTTCTTATTCTCAAGTTCTACCTTTTGTATCCGAAAGATTTGCTCATCAAAATACTCTCTTTTTGCCGGATTTGATTTCCGAAGCTTTTTGTACGTTTCAATAGCTGCCTTAAAATTTTTCTGCTTTTCATGAATGGCAGCGAGAGTTTCTGTTACAATATCATCAACCTCAATAGAGTGTTTGCTTAAATCTTTATCAACATCTCCTTTAAGATCTTCCTCAGATAGCTTAATTCTTTTCGACTCTACCGCAGATAATTTGTTAATAAGCGAGTCGAGATCACTGATGGGGTGGGAACGGTCTCCATTGTTATGATCTTTTTTATAACGCTTTGTTTTTTGGTCCGGTTTCCATGCATCAAATGAATCGGGGTGGGACAAGAAATAGTGCAGTCTTTCCATTAGGGGACTCCCCGGGCTATATACTTTGGCAGTCCA
The DNA here is from genome assembly GCA_003555185.1 of Balneolaceae bacterium. Taxonomy (GTDB): domain Bacteria; phylum Bacteroidota; class Rhodothermia; order Balneolales; family Balneolaceae; genus SW132. Next base: position 1,592 of record PWFZ01000317.1, read on the forward strand.
GGCGTGCTCAATTGCTTTTGTCTTGTTACCGTTTTTATGGCAAAGCCAGGCGAGAAAAAAATATCCTACAGCGCCTGTATTTCGTTTGGCAACGTGCTGCTCAAGCTTTTCGATTGTTCTCTCAGGATCGGATTCAAATTGATCCAGGTAAATTTGAAAAGAGGCAGGTGTATGTTCTAAAATAGAGTCCATGTTCAAATAAAGTTAATAACAATCTTTTAATTAAATTCTACCAAGTACTAACAGCATCATTAAATGCTGTGTTGGCAATTTCCTGTAGCGCTTCTTCAGCAGCCTCTATTTCGCCATCAACCGGGTTTTCCAATACATTATATGTGGCACTTCCCGTGAATGATTTGGAGTATTCTGGCTCATCAACATCTGCAAATTTAAATGTTGCCCTTACCGTAATCTGTATTTGATTGATACTGGCCTGTTCATCGCCTCCAATACTAAATGGGCGGTTTTGGTAAGTTTGTATAGCCCCTTCCAAAATGGCATCTGCATCTTCTTCGTTGTTGGTGATAGAGAGCCTGCTCTGATTGACAAACCTATTTATCAAAGCCCTGTTCAGCCGATCAGTAAGATCTCCTAATCCGCTTTGAGAATTGTCAGGGAAAAACGGAATGTAGATTGTATTTACGCCGCTGGGAATAGAAGTTCCCGTAAAGCTGTATTGAATACATCCGGCTAAAAATAATAAAGACAGGAGTGCCGAGAGTGCTGCTGTTTTACTGAAGCTCATACTGATCTAATTTTCTGTAAAGTGTACGCTCACTAACGCCAAGAGCTTCGGATGCTTTTCGTCGGTTCCCTTCAAACTTTTTGAGGGCTTGTTCAATTAAAAACTTTTCTGCGTCTTCAATAGAAGGAATCTCTTTTCCATCAAATAATGTAGCCATTGGATCATCATCTTCAGACTTCTTCTCGGGCATGGACGAAACTCCCAGGGTTTGTTCTCCATCTTTATTTGTGTAGATAGAGATGTCATTCGGGTCGATACTTCTGGGC
>PWFZ01000031.1 GCA_003555185.1 Balneolaceae bacterium
ATAAGCAAGTCCTACAATGCTGTATCTTGCAGGAGAAAAAACATCAGTATGAAACGGAACTAGCAAGTAGTTAAGAAAGCGTGCGACCACGCTGCTGAAGCCGAATATTACTGTGTCGGAAAAAAGTTCTTGCAGTTTGCTCACACAGTCAGTTCCTGGTTGCAAGATTTTTTACTGCTTCTACACCCAGGTGATAACTGAATGGTCCAAAGCCTGTAATTATGCCATCCATTTTTACACCAGTAACTGATCGTTCCCTAAACTCTTCGCGGCTATGAATATTTGAAAGGTGAACCTCCACTTTAGGAATCGCCAATAATTCAAGGGCATCCCTAATAGCAACAGATGTATGCGTGAAACCACCCCAGTTGGCTATAAGAGCATCAAATGACCCGCTATGAGCATTTTGAATGGCATCGATAAGTTCACCCTCGTGATTGCTTTGTACAAATGAAAAACTGCAATCAGGGAATGCGGTAGTTAAACCGCGATTTATATCCGTAAGAGTAGTTTCACCATACATTGTTGGATCCCGATCACCCAATAAATTTAGATTGGGGCCGTTTAAAACAAGTATATTCATAGGTTAACCTCTTTTGCGATCCTTTCACCAATCTTTTTCATTTCTTCCTCTGATATGTCGATGGAGTGACCCAGGGAGAATTTTTGTGTTTTCTTGTATATTGGGACAAGGTGGATATGTGCATGAGGCACCTCGAGACCCTCAACTATTATTCCGGTACGAATAGGAGTAAGAGCGTGATCTATAGCGGAAGCAATTTTTTTGGCGAATATCATAGTATCTTCCAAAAGATCATCGGGAAGGTCAAACAAATAATCGATCTCTTTTTTTGGAACCACAAGTGTATGTCCTCTGGCTATTGGGCTAACATCCAGAAAAGCTATATGTGTTTGATTCTCAGCAATTTTGTTGCAAGGAATTTCACCTTTAATTATTTTAGTGAAAATAGATGGCATAATTAATTTTTTTTAAATACTATGTAATGTTATTTGTACGTTGTATTATAAAGACAATGTATAAAAGCTTCATTGTTAATGCAGATTTTTTAAGTAACATTTTTTGAAAAAGTTTTCTCGATCGGTTGATTTTAAGTTCGTCATCTTCTTATCTTTAAATTCTGTAAAGGATATGACGAATCGGTAGCTCAGCTGGTAGAGCAACGGCCTTTTAAGCCGTGGGTCGAGGGTTCGAACCCCTCCCGATTCACAGCTTTATTGAAGATTCTCTCTTGATTAACCCTTATCGGCTGATACCCGGTAGGGGTTATTTTTTTTATTATATACTGCAGATTCAGTTCTCTTCTTAAAATTACATTCATATACTTTTAGCAGTATTTGTTAAAAGTCCTATTTTAAGCTAATTTCCTGCCAATAAAAGAATGTCCGATGAATACTAAACTTTTGAATCCGCTTTATTGGAAAAAATCTTTTTTGATCAGTTTTTTGATCGGCTTTTTTGCTCTTTGGTTCACATTTTTTGATACCTATAGTTTGTTAACGCGTTATCAGCTCCATACTCAGAAAAATGACTTGATAGAACGTACATCTGAGCTGGAAATGAAAAGTGATGAACTTCGCCAAAAGATAAAAGATCTTGAAAGCAATCCCGATCTTCTTGAAAAAATTGCAAGAGAAGAGTATGGTATGCGCAAACCCGGGGAGACTGTCTATCGGATTAAATCCGCCGATTAAAGAATTGATGCTATTCATTAATTCTTTTTTCTGTATTTTCGCTTCAATCTTGCAATAAACTCTATACGAATGGTTTCAATTGGTGTTGATTTAGGCGGTACAAATGTTAAAGTTGCCTTGGTTGATAAAAAAAAAGGTTTTATCGCTACCGCGTCATTTCCCACACGAGCCGAGCTTGGTAAAAAGCAGATATTTGATTCTCTATCTGAAGAAATTAAACAACTTATTGATAAAGAAAAGGCCAAACCTGTTGGTGTTGGTATGGGCGTTCCTGGTATGGTAAGCCTTGACCGGCGGACCGTTAAAAATCCACCGAACTTGCCGGGTTGGGAAACTGAGAATGTTGCTCATGAAATTGAAAAGCGACTTGATCTAAAGTGTGTGATTGACAATGACGCAAATTTGGCAGCATTAGGTTCGGCACGATTTGGTGTAGCAAAACCTATTGACAGTTTCATAATGCTTACACTGGGTACGGGTGTTGGAGGTGGAATAATTTTTCAAAATAAAATCTATCGTGGCACAACCGGGTCCGCTGCCGAGCTTGGTCATGTAATTATTAACTATCATGGTCCGTTATCACACAGCAATACACGTGGTGGAATTGAAGCCTATTTAGGTCAACGCTTTTTAAGTCGACATGCAGCAGATATCATCAGGCAGCACCCCAAAAACCCACTTTATAAAGAATATCATAAAGATTTTGATCTTCTTGAACCCGTAGACTTATCACGCGAAGCAAATGATGGAAATGAGTTGGCTATCGATATTCTGCGACGTACAGGCCAAAAACTTGGTTATGCTATTGTTAATTACATTCATGTGCTTGACATACGCAAGATAGTAGTGAGTGGCGGCGTTGCTAAAGCAG
>PWFZ01000078.1 GCA_003555185.1 Balneolaceae bacterium
CAGGAAGAAAAGGAACCCAAGACAGGCAAGATGTTTCTTTCGGGGTGATAACCGCTCCCAAAAATCGGGCTTTTCAATACGGGTTTTCTTGTTGCTTTTTTTGCGGGCCATTCGGTTTTATATGGATGAAAAGTTCCTGCGCAAGATCCGGGAAAAAGTCTGAATTTCGATGCTACTCAATAACCCTGGGAACACGGAAATAATCAGAATCAGCATCCGGTGCGTTTTTCAGAGCATCTTCGTGCGAAATCGGTTCTTTAGCCACATCTTTTCTAAGAATGGCAGGCTGTTCAACCACATGGTTCAGGGGCTCTACACCTGTGGTATCTAATTCGTTTAGCGTTTCCATATAACCGAGAATTTTGTTCATATCCTCTTTCAACCCTTCGGCTTCATCCTCTTTCAGATTCAGACGGGCTAAGTGGGCCATGTAGTGTACATCTTCTTTTGATACAGACATTTTTTCTGTTTATTTAAAATTCGGGGTAAGTCTGTTTAAAATGAACGATAAACAGACTCCATAAAAGTAATAAAGTTTTAGCAAAAGATAAGGAGATATGAAGAGTTTCGATTTTAAGAGTATTATGGTGATGGGAGCCGGTGGCGTGGGCGGATATTTCGGTGGAAAACTAATCCAGAACAGCAACCGGGGGATCTCTTTGGTTGCAAGAGGGGAGCACTTAAAAGCAATCAAAAAACAGGGTTTAAAGGTTGAGAGCATTGATGGCGATTTTGTACTGGAATGCCCTGCTTCAGAAAATCCGGTTGATCTGCCTCGGCCTGACCTGATACTCTTTACCGTGAAATCTTATGATACAGATAATGCCATTGAGCAGGTCAAATCAGTTATGACTGAAGAGACACAGATTTTGCCGCTGCAGAATGGAATTGAAAATATTCCAAAGCTCGTTGAAGCGTTTGGAGATGATAGAGTGATGTACGGATTGTGCAGAATTGGAATACGTATTTCAGAGCCCGGAAAGCTGTCTCACACAAACCCGGGAAGCGTGATTTTGGGAGAGCGGGACGGCAGACGTTCCGAAAGAATTGAAACAATTAAAGGCATCTATGATGGTGCCGATGTGAAATGTGAAATCAGCAATAATATTCGAAGGGAGATCTGGAAAAAGTTCTCGTGGAACTCCATTTTTAATATGGTAACTGCAGCTGAAAATCAGACTACAGATCAACTTTATGAAAATGGCCAACCCAAACCACGCTTGCGAAAACTGGCAAATGAGATTTTAAAAGTCGCAAAAGCAGAGGGCGTGAATCTTCAAAAAGAGGATCTTGAGAAAATGGTTGTAAAAACTCAAAATATTGGTGCTTTTATTACATCAACCTTAAATGACAGGAGGGTGGGTAAAAAAATGGAGTTTGATGCGTTTACCGGTGCCATCTTGCGTTTGGGCAATAAACATGGAATGGAGCTTCCGGAGTATCAAAAGCTGCATCAGGATTTGCAAGAGGCAGATAATTAATCAAAAAAAAACGGCTGCTGACTCTTATGGCTCCAGAATTCATTTACTGTTGATACCGCTTTCGGTGAAATTTGAAACGTCTTTATTGGAATCAGACTTGCTGTAATTCTTATATGGTTCGCATTGAAATATACTGACAGGAAAAATTAAAATTGGCTGTTAAGGGATATATACAAGTGAAACTCATTGTAGATTCCCATGCGCTTGCAAGGGTGTGCACGTAAGGGTAGTAAAAGCGATTATAGAAATGTTGACGGTCTGTGGTGGACGTCCCTCGGATAAAGCCGGAAATATCCGGCTTTATCATCTCCCCTTGATGGGAGATCTGTTTAAATCTAATTCGGTTGTCAATCACTTCAAATACACTATAAAGCGATGTAGCTCAATTTATAAAAGGAGCGATTTTTCTTCTTATAAGAAAGCGGGTCAGCTCGTTTTGTTCTATTTTGGGATTGACTTAAACGCGAAAAAAAACAAAGATAAGAAATGGAATTACCCAACTGCCCGAAATGCAACTCAGAGTTTACATATGAAATGGGTTATATGTTGGTTTGTCCGGAGTGTGCATATGAGTGGACGAAAGAGCCGGTTGAAGATAATAGGGAGTCTGTTGAAGATACTTCTGCAGACGATGTGGTAAAAGATGCATATGGAACAGAGTTAAAGGATGGGGACTCCGTAACGGTCATCAAAGATTTAAAAATAAAGGGAGCTTCGTCCGTTGTGAAAGTTGGGACTAAAGTAAAAAATATCCGTTTGGTAGATGGTGATCACGATATAGACTGCAAAATCGATGGCATTGGTGCCATGGGGTTAAAATCTGAGTTCGTGAAAAAAGCGTAGAAATTTAAAAGAAGCACCCCCACTGAGGTGCTTCTTAGATTTTAATCAGTCGTTAAGGATACTACAAACAGCATTGGTAAAGCTTTCTGTTGTTCCTTTTCCGCCAATATCCATTGTGCATTTATCTTTATGATCGAGAAGCACTGCATAAACAGCTGACCGAATTCTCTCGGAGGCTTTTCTTTCACCCAGGTAGTCGAGCATCATCAACGATGAAAAGAGCATCGCAATGGGGTTCGCTTTGTTTTGGCCGGCAATA
>PWFZ01000447.1 GCA_003555185.1 Balneolaceae bacterium
AAAATTACCGAGGAGAATAAGAAAAAAGACCATATTAATGAGTCTGTACAGAAACACCTCTCAGAGCTATTGGAGGCACGCAGGGAAAAAAAGATTATGGAGCGTTTCAGAGATAAGGAATTTATAAGTTATAGAAAAGAGGAACGCAGAAGAAAAATGAAGGCTCTTGATGACTTTTCAGCCAACCAGTACACGAGAAAAAAGATGGGGTTTAAGGATGGAGATGATTAAATGAAAAAAGCTTTAATTGGTGTTTCTATATTTGTTGTTATTATAATTATCTCCTTACTGTTTATCTCATTTATTGGGTATGATCTTGGGAAGGTAGCTGAAGAGATGTTTGCAGATGTTCCAGTAATAGGAACAGTATTGACTGCAGGAACTAATGAGATGAGAATAAAAGAACTGCTTGAAAAAAATGAAGTTATTCAGTCTAAACTAGATGAGATTGAGAGGGAGAAAGAATTTTTAGAATATGAGGTTAACAGAAAAGAGAGCCGGCTAGAAGAGAAACGGGAAGAGATTGTAAGTTTAGGCAGTGATATAGAGGATTTAAAAATCAGTCAGCATAACAGCAGCTTGCAGCTTTCTCATCTGGCAGATATATATGAAGGTATGCGACCTGAAGAAGCTTCTGCTATTCTTGAACAGATTGATCATGAGTTTGTTGCTAGATTAATCTATGAAATGGAAGAAAGTAAAGCTTCAAGAATTCTGGGGGCTATGGATTCAACGGCTGCAGCTGAGATAATGAGAAGTATGATAGATTGAAATAGAAGGGAGGTGGTGCCGTTCTGGAATGCCTACTAGATCTCAATTCAGTTAGTAAAAAAGAATACTCTTTTAACTCTGAGCCAAAACATGATCACCCAGCCCAAAACAGCTTTCTCGAGTTGTTCAAATCTCAAAAAACAAATTTGAAAAAAACTGATGATGGTTTATATGAATCAGAGGAACAAGAAGATTTTAGGCATTTAATTGATAGTATTGATAGAGAATCATCAGAAAATATAGAAGTGCTGGTATTGATTATTCTTAGAGATTCTATACAGAAACTAAAAAATACTGATGGAGAAGAGAATGTTCTTCAAAAAATGAGCTCTAATTATCTGGATTCTGAATTAACGGCAGATAGGCTGGTTGAAAATGCAGATGTTTTCAGGATGGATTTAGAACAGCTTCTAAAAGCCGGATCTGAACTTGATGTTCTTTCTAATAATATTTTGGATGAGATGGAGGAATTTAACCTGATAGCAGCCCAGAATGGAAGAGAGGGAGCATTGTCAGCTGAAAATTTAATCTCCGTATTTGGAGAACTACAAAGCTCAGATATAGGATTAGAAGATGAAGTAGAGAGTATATCGCAAACTCTGGAAGAAAAAATAAATGAGCTTATGGTAGGTCAGGATGCTGGAGATGAGAGGCAGGCAGATTCTGAACGATTTCAAAAATTAGATTCTTTGGTTCTGAAATCTAACCCGGAAGCCAATGATAGACTCCATACTCTGAATGAGATCAGGGACCTTGATTCTGAGTTTTTACAAATAATTAAAGAATCTGAGCAAGCTGAAAGTAAAAGTATACGTCTGAGCAGAGTTATCGTGGAAGATTTAAATAAGCTCAGTTTCGAACTTGAAAAGAGAGCAGATAATGAAGGAATGAAAGCAGAACCAGCTAAAGAGTTTCTTTCTACATTACAAAATATTCTTAACGCAAATATAGAAAGCGGAGAGAAAGGAGAACTCATATCAGAATTACTGGAAGATACAATAATTTTGGGTAGGATCCAGAACTACTGCAGAGAACTTCACTCTTCATTAATAGGAGAGAATGTAGAGGAATTAGAGAAGATAACCGTGGAACTGGAAGAAAGAATAAATGAAATACTATCATCTCCAGAGCATGCAGCAGTGAGAGATGATGAAGGAGAGAATCTTAATTTTAAAAGCCGGATACAAAAAAAAGTGGCTTTAGATTCCATAGAAAATGAAGAACTTTTCGGAGCAGTATCTGAACAGTTCTCTCCAGATTCAAATTATGAAATTAGAGAAATGCTGACAGACCATAATATAGAGCCTTCTGAAGTAATGGAGCAGATAATTGATAAGATAGATTTCGACGGCACTTCAAAAGAGGTTGAAATACAGCTTGAACCTGAATTTTTAGGGAGAGTTGAGACCAGTATACAGCTCGAAGATGGGATGCTTAATATTCGTTTTGTTACCTCTGATGAGGCTGTAAAAGAATTGATTGGTGCTCAGCTGGATCAGCTTCAGACTAACCTGTCTGGACAGGGTTTTGAGCAGGCATCAGTTTTTGTTGAACTTGGTAATGAAAATGAGAGCTTTAAAAAAGAACAGAAGCAGTTCAAAAGAGCAGTATTAAATTCCAGGAGGCGAAGTTCTATTATAGATAGAGGAGAAGTAAAAGACCTGAAGAAGACGGTCAATTCTTTACAACATATTAATTACCTAACCTGAAGGGAAGTGAATTTTATGGTAAATATTGCCGGGGTAGACAGCTTTAATTATCAGAATTTAATTGAAGAAAGTGAAGGGGAGCGCCAGGATCAGCT
>PWFZ01000015.1 GCA_003555185.1 Balneolaceae bacterium
CATTTTTTTGTCGCCCATGGGAAAAGAAATTGCCAGGTTATTGTTATTGTCACGTTGGGGGCCAAGCCCGAAGTGAATCATATTATCCCAATAAAATGAGGCGTTCATAAATGTAACAGGTACACTTTCTGCAATAAAAAACTGATTGGCTTCACCCTTAGCATCGAAATGAGGAACTTTATATTTTTGCTGCAGGGTGGGGATTTGGTCGCTGTGAAGAGGAACCCACATTCTGGTATCTTCCAGTGTAGACCAGATCACATGTTTTAGTTTCTCTTCTTTTGCGGCTTTTGCCATGTCTTTAACCTGTTTCAATTCTTTTTCGGGTGAAAAATGGTCCCAGAAAAAGGTGACGAAATAGGCGCCATATGCACCTTTTAATGCTTTTCTGATGTCTTCATAATTATTGATGTCAGCTTCAACTATATCAGCTCCGGAATCGGATAGTGCTTTTGCTTTATCTGATGAAGGATCTCTGGTAACTGCCCTCACCGAAAATTCGCTGTTTTTTTCATCTAGAATAGCATTGGCTAATCCTCCTCCCTGTGATCCGGTGGCACCGAATACAACGATTGTTTTCTTTTCTTCCATTTTTCTCTCCTTTTTTTAATTGTTCTCCTAATCTATTATTAAATGTATTATATACCCCCTCCTTTATCAAATTTTATAACTTTTGAGATGAATAAAAAAGCATTTATTCTCAACTATTACGGAATGTTATGTTTGTGTGATGATTTAATAATGTCATACCGGGAACTTGTTATGCCTTATATCAATCTCAAGAATTATGACCTACAGTGGAAACTCAATATTAATAGTTGAAGACAACAAGGATCTTCTGAATCTGTTAAAAATCAATCTATCTGATCAGGGATATAAAATATTTACTGCCCGTGATGGTGTAACCGCACTTGATTTGTATCATCAGAATCAACCGGAGTTGGTTATTCTTGATATAATGCTTCCTAAAATGGATGGTTTAGATGTTTGTAAGGCAATCCGAAAAGAAAATCGTACGGTGCCAATTCTAATGCTGACTGCCAAGGCTGAAGAGCTGGACAAGGTGTTGGGACTTGAAATTGGAGCAGATGATTATATGACTAAACCGTTCAGCATTCGGGAACTTTTCGCCCGTATTAAAGCTGTTTTCAGAAGGGTTGATGTCAATAAAAATGGAGATGAAAATCCTGATAAGATTCTGAAGTTTGACGATTTGGTTATGGACACATCCAAAAGAAAAGTCATGTTCAATGGAGAGTCTATAGAACTAACCAGTAAGGAATACGATCTGCTTCTTCTTTTCTTCTCAAATCCCGGGAAAGCATATAGTCGTGAGGAGCTGTTGAATACAGTATGGGGATATAGTTACGAAGGATATAGCCATACGGTAAATTCGCATATCAACAGATTGCGAAGTAAAATTGAAGCGGATGCATCTGAGCCACATTATATCAGAACCGTTTGGGGAGTAGGCTATCGTTTTGCAGATTTGGAAGAAAGTAAAAATTATGCGTAGGTTTTATTTTAAAATAGCGGCCACTTTTTCCGTAATCCTCATTCTTTTTGGAGTGGTGGTAGCATTTGTGACGACCAAGGCATCAGCGGATGTCGTTCATGAAGCAGTTCAAACCACCAACAGAGATCTGGCATCTGTGTTAGCGGAAGATTTTCAGCCTATGCTTCGCGAGTCTTTTAATCAGGAGGAGATAGAGGAAAAACTGACAGAGATGAGTGGTAAAAACCCTCAGTTTGACTTCTACCTGCTGGATAGTGACGGTGCTATAAAAAGTGTAATTCCGGCATCAAAAGAGAAGGTGTCTATAAAAAAGGGATTGGTAGATACACAGCCACTGGATGATTTTATTGCCGGAAAGTCTCTTCCCATTTTATCGAATGATCCGCTTAACCCTGATCAGAAAAAGCCGTTTAGTGTAGCCAATGTAAGTATAATGGGTTCGCAGGGTTGTTATTTATACGTGGTTCTGGAGGGAGATCAATTTAGCAGAGCTACAGCGATGATATCCAACAGCTACATAACCCGAAGCTCCCTGATTATTATCGGTATTGCGTTGATGATTGGTCTTGTAGTCGGGCTTTTTCTGTTTTCGAATTTATCACGCAGACTGGAAAAAATTAAAAGTACAGTTACAAAATTTGAAAGAGGTCAGCTAACAGAACGCATTGATGTGGAGGGAAACGATGAACTTGCAGATCTTTCTGTTTGCTTTAACAGAATGGCTGATACCGTTATTGAAAATATGAAAGAGGTGCAGAAAGCGGATAAAATGCGGCGTGAACTGGTTGCAAATGTATCTCACGATCTGCGAAGCCCACTCGCCTCAATTCAGGGGTATCTTGAAACGATAGAGATGAAGGGGGAGTCCATCACCAAAGAGGAGATGCGAAGTTACTTCAAAACCGTACTCGGTAATACTCAGAAACTGAATCGAATGATTGATGATCTTTTTGAGCTGTCCAAACTGGACACGGATCACATCAGGCCAAATCTTGAAAATGTTTCTATGGCGGAGCTTGTGCAGGATTTGGTTCAGCAGTTTAATCCTATCGCAGA
>PWFZ01000211.1 GCA_003555185.1 Balneolaceae bacterium
GGGGGATACAAGTAAAAGTAAAAGTAAAGCGATCTGAGAATTTGAACAGGTCTCCCCTCGAGGGGAGATAGTCTAATCCCCTTTCCCAACGGTTTTATCCGTTTTGGGATCATCATCGTCGTCATCGTCATCATCTCTGTCTTTAATGTCGATGACCTCCCCCTCAATTCCATATTCATCATCATCATCGCTATCGGAATCTAATACATCACGTTCCACATATACTTTTGCGCCATTGGCAAACATCAAAAACATGGTGATGGCAGAGATCAACGGTGCCATTACTGCAAGAATGGTTGTACCTGCCACGCCAATGGTCAGCTGAGATTTAAAAAGCTCTTTTCCATCTTTATTTTTGATAATAAGGTTTCTTGCACTTCCCTCACGAATAAGTCGTCTCACCTGTTTGATAATCTCATCAACAGTTCCTGTGATTTCCTCGAGTAGTGTTTTATCTGGGTTTGCCATAATACTATTTGATTAAATGAACGAAAAAAGTGTAAGGAATTGGGTTTTGCTAGTTCATACTACGAAAAGGGAACATAAAAAGATTCAAAGTAAGGAAAGATAGTAATGGCCATTGCATGTAATTAACATTCTGTTTGTTGTGACTGATTACCCACCTAATGCTTCTGTCATACTATTAATAAGTGTAAGAATTGTAGTATCTGCGGTTTGCCGAATAATAACGTATTACATATAAACGGGTCATCGTCACCTAAAAAGAAATAGGCTTCTTCTATTCGCTCTTTCTGTTAAGATTGCTCTGTGTTAATTTCAATGTATCTAGAATTTTATGAGTAAACCCATATACATATTTCTTGATGAGGCCGGTAACCTTGACTTTTCAAATAATGGAACAGAATATTTTATTCTTACCTCGCTTGCTATTGAAAGGCCTTTTCAAGGATACAAAGAAATGGTTGAGCTTAGATATGATTTACTTGAATTTGGGTTTAACATTGAATTGTTTCATGCAAGCGAAGATAAACAAGCTATTAGAGATCGTGTCTTTGATATTATCTGCGAAAAACAAGATGCTTATCGTTTCGATTCACTAATTGTAGAGAAAAGGAAAACTGGTCCGGCACTTCAAACAATAAAGAGGTTTTATCCAGAAATGGTGGGGTATTTGTTGAAATATATTTTAAAAGAAATAGATCTTACCAGGTATTCAGAAGTAATTGTAATTACAGATACAATTCCTTTAAAAAAGAAAAGGCGAGTTATAGAAGGTGAGACCAAAAGATTATTAAAGCAATATGTCCCAAAAAATAAAAAGTTTAGAGTCATGCATCATTCATCAAGATCAAATATTTGTCTTCAAATTATTGATTATTGCTGTTGGGCAATTTTCCGGAAATGGGAAAGAAATGATGAGAGGTCTTATAAATTAATTAAGAATGGATTAGCCAATGAATATGAAATATTCAGGAGGGAAAATAGAAAATATTATTAAAAATGACCTCTCCAACTATCCCTTATGAGGAAGAACCCCTTGGGTTCTTATCGATGGAGAGGTACTTTTTTAATATCTTTATTTTATAATAACAATTTACAACTATATAAATTGTTAAAGTTACAATAAAAGATTACAACGGGTGAAATAAGAGGGCCTGTTGTTTTGCCGGTTCATAATAATATAGAGAAACTAAATCTATATGCTTTGTAAAAGGAAAGTATTGATATGAGGGTACAGATTTATCTTAGATTAATATCAGTTGAGGTTTACGCCTGTGAATCTAAGACTTTGCCTCCAACTGTGGCAGACTGACCATAAAAAACTGTAAGGAATTGGGTTTAGCTGGTTCATACTATGAAATGGCAACAAAAAGTTTGAACCTATGCTATCTAAAGTTTATTGTGCGTCGACCATCGGAGTAGACGCAAGAGTTATTGAAGTGGAAGTGAATATGAGCGGCGGTGTGCCAAAGTATTATCTGGTCGGACTGCCCGACCGGGCCGTCAGCGAATCGAAAGACCGGATTGATGCGGCGCTCAAAAATGCGGGAGCTCATTTTCCGCGCGGACGTATCACCGTCAATCTTGCCCCGGCAAACCTTCCAAAAGAGGGGAGTGCCTTTGATCTGCCCATTGCGATGAGTTTGCTTGCGGTATCTGATCAAATTAATACTGACAAACTATCGAAGTCTCTGATATTAGGAGAACTTGCGCTCGACGGGAAATTACGACCCGTAAAAGGTGTTTTACCAATGGCGGTGGAAGCACGAAATCAGGGTCTGGAATATCTTGTAGTTCCTTCTGCTAACGGTAGAGAGGCCGGTGTGGTTGATGGAATTAACGTAATGGCCTTTGATGATCTTGAGCAGGTAATGCAGTGGTTTAATGATTCCTCAACTCATGAGCCGCTTAAAATTGATCCCAAAACACTTTTCACTACAAACGGTAAAATAGATGTGCTCGATTTTGCCGATGTGCGCGGACAGGAAAACGTAAAACGGGCGCTCGAAGTGGCCGCTTCCGGAGGACATAACGCAATAACTTTGTAGTGAATTCTAACTCGGTTTGTATAATAATACGAACCATTAAATATGAACTACAAAGCAC
>PWFZ01000106.1 GCA_003555185.1 Balneolaceae bacterium
AGGCCTGTTTGCTCGCAGTGCAGTATCCGGCGAATCCCACACCGGGGGGGCCTGGATGCTCGCTGGGTTCAGTTTCCACCAGCTGGGCAAGCTGGACCAGGCTGCTGAGGCGTATCAGCGGGCAATCGATCACGATGACAACCTGGCTGAGGCCCGCAACAACCTTTGCGGCTTGATGGCCATCGGCAAACGTTTTTCCGAGGCGCTGCCCCATGCCAAGTGGCTGCTGGCCAATGCTGCCAGGGGGGATTATTGTATAAACGCAATGCTGGCGTTTTCCGGGCTTTATATGTGGGACGAGACGCTTGCGGCGGCTGAACGCGTCCTCGAACACAAACCTGACGACCCCCGGGCCCTTGGCATTGTCGTTCGTGCGGCGCAGGAAACCTGTGACTGGAGTGCCCTTGTCCGATACACCAGGCATCTGTCTGACCATTTTTACCGCAAGGGAATGTTTGACCGGGCAGAGGAGAGTCATTTCAGCCATATTGCCTGGTGCATGAAGCCGGAGTGGAACCTTGCAGTTGCAAAAGCGGCTGCCGGCCGCGGATTGCCGGAAAATATCGAATGCCATGATCATGCGCGGCACGCATACGGAACGCCGCTGCGGGTGGGATACGTGTCAGGGGATTTCCACGATCATCCCATGCTGCAGTTGACCGCCGGCCTTTTTCAGCATCACACGCCAAATCGGGTAAAACCATTTATTTATTGCCACTCGCCTGAAAGCGAATCCTGGCTGCGGAGGCGCTTCGAAGCGTCCGTTCCATTTCTGGCGCGGATTGCCCATCTATCCGACGAACAAGCCGCCGCCCGCATCCGCGCCGATAAAATCGACGTGCTGGTAGACTGCCAGGGATTTACCAAGGGCCATCGGCTGGGAATTTTCGCACGGCGCCCCGTGCCGGTGCAGGTGACGTGGCTGGGGTTTCCGGGCACCACCGGTGCGGATTGCATGGACTATATCCTTTCTGACCATTTCGTTACACCGGACGGCAGTGAGCCGCATTTCTCGGAGTATCTGTGCCGCATGCCGGATACTTATTTCTGCAATGACAAGGGTCGTGTTGTTGCAGAAAACAAAATGGACCGGGCCGGCCAGGGCCTGCCGGAAAAAGGTATTGTGTTTTGCTGTTTCAACAAGGCTTACAAGCTTGAGCCGGTTCGTTTTGCTACATTCATGGAAGTGCTGCGGGATGTCCCAGGCAGCGTTTTGTGGCTGATAGATTCCGGTAAGACCCAGAAAATGCGCTTACAGCAGTATGCAAGTCAGGCCGGCATCGATCCGGGGCGATTGATATTCGGCGAGAGAGTGTCGGCGGTTCCCTTGCATTTGGCACGCATCGCCCTGGCCGACATCGCCCTTGACACAAGGATTTACAACGGTCATACGACGACCGCCGATGCCTTGTGGGCAGGTGTCCCGCTCGTGGCCGCCCGCGGGGGGCACTTTGCCTCGCGGGTCTCAGAAAGCCTGCTTCGCGCATGCAGCCTGCCCGAATTGGTCGTCGATGACGAAGCCGGCTTTCACAAGTTGGCAGTGGATTTGGCCTTGAATCCCGAAAAGTTCTTGGCTGTCCGTGAAAAGCTGCAAAGCCAGCGTTTTCGGGCGCCCCTTTTTGACACCGAGCGCTATGCGCGGCACCTTGAAACCGCGTTTATCATGATGGCAGAGCGGGCGGCACAGGGGCTTCCACCAGCGGGACTGGACATACCGGCCATGCCGCCCCGGAAAGAGCCGTTTGCTGAAGCCATACCCCGGAAGAAAATACATTTTCGGGATCCATTGGACGCCGAACCGGGCAGGAAAAAATCGGACCCTAAATACAAGGAGGACGTCCCAATGCAGCACATATTTTCTGATGGGATAAGCAAAATAACGCTGTCGAACAACAACTTGCGGGTTGTCTTGACACAAAACGGCCCTGATAATAGCGCGACAGATATCTGCACCCTTATCCTGCCGGCAAGCCAAGCGTCACATTTTATCAATTCACTGGCAAACGGTTTCAGGCAGATTGACGATCAGATGAAAGCCGGATCAGAGGCGCAGGCCGGGGCTGGTGACGCATCGCAGGGTCAGGAAGCGGGTTAAAAACCGACGCCGGCTGATGTGCCAATGAAACAACCGCTGCTACTGCCCCCCCCGTCACTTGGCGTCTTATCCGGATCATCCGCCGGCATTTCAAAAGGTTGTCGCTTTGTTCGCTCAAGGTTTTTGCCGAAGGCCGGCCAGGGGGCGTTATCTGACAAGCCGCCTGAATCGCCTTCAATGGCATATAAATTGCCATCGGAGGCGCCAATATAAACAGTGCCGTCTTCTCCGACTGCCGGAGAGGCGCTTACAAAACTGGCCGCGTTGAATACCCAGATTTTTGTACCGTCGCGGTTGGCGGCATATACATTGCCGTCGTCAGATCCCGCATAAACAGTACCGTCTTTTCCGATTGCCGGCGAGGAGAAAACAAGGTTGCGGGTTTCAAATGCCCATTTTTCGGTTCCATCCGGTCTGACGGCCCACAGGTCGTAGCCCGCCCCCACGTAAATGGTGCCGTCTTGACCGATTG
>PWFZ01000262.1 GCA_003555185.1 Balneolaceae bacterium
CACTTTAAGCCTAGTAAAAGGCTGAAGAAATTTCTAAAGCAACCTCTGGAAGAAGTGAAAAAAGAGGGGAAGTGATTGTCTGATCACGGACGTTTATTGGGAATTGATGTAGGCAGTAAACGGGTAGGGATTGCCCGAACGGATCTTATGCGGATGGTTGCAGCTCCGGTTGGTACTTATACTCTGTCGAATTCCTATATGGAAATTTCGAAGCAGATAAATAACGAAGGCCCTATTTTAGGAATAGTAGTTGGCTGGCCGTTAACACCACAGGGAGCTTCAACTACTGCAACACCATTGGTGAAGGAATTCATCAAAAAACTAAAAACGGATTTTCCGGATGTTCCCGTTTATAAAATGGATGAACGATTTTCCTCTAAAGAAGCATCCCAGATTATGATTGATGCAGGTGTTCCAAAGAAGAAAAGGTTTAAAAAAGGACGTTTGGATCAAGCCGCAGCAGCACATATTTTACAACAATTTTTAGAAGCAAGACCCGAAATTTAAACTATGGCTCTACTACCGATTGTTACCTACAATGATTCTGTTTTACGCGAAAAAACAGAAAAAATCGATGAGAATTCAGAATCTCTTCAAACACTTATCGATGACATGTTCGAAACCATGTACAATTCAAGCGGTGTTGGACTTGCTGCACCTCAAATCGGAGAATCCATTCAGCTGTTTGTAGTGGATGCTGACGCCATCCCCGATGAAATAGATGAGCCAAATGAAGGCCCTCTTGTTTTTATTAATCCGGTTATTATTGAAACATCGGGTGAAGAGGTGAGAATGGAGGAAGGATGCTTAAGTATACCTGATGTTCGGGATGATGTGCTGCGTCCGCTTAATGTTCGCATTGAATTTTTTGATCGGGACCTTAAGAAGCAGGAGCGGGAATTTACAGGGTGGATGTCACGTGTAATTCAGCATGAATTCGACCATTTACAAGGTGTTCTTTTTCTGGATTATTTGAGTGCATTCAGGCGTCGGTTACATCGATCGGCTCTAAAAAAAATTGATAAGGGATTACTGGAAACAGAATATCCGCTGGCACCCAAAAAGCAGGGTAACGTTACGTGATACCACTGAAAGTTGTTTTCATGGGATCACCGGACTTTGCCGTTCCCAGTCTGGAAAGGCTTTTTGAATCTGATCACGTCATTAAAGCGGTGGTAAGCGGACCCGATAAGAGACGGGGGCGCAGAAGTGAACCTGAACCTACAGCCGTAAAAAAACGTGCGATGGAACTGGGACTTCCTACCATCGACACAGATGATGTAAGATCGCTAGAGTTCGAGGATAAATTACGCGATCTGAATGCAGATCTATTTGTGGTAGTGGCGTTTAAAGTGCTGCCTGAGTCTTTACTGGAACTACCTTCCAAAGGGGCGATAAATTTACATGCATCTCTGTTACCCAAATATCGCGGGGCGGCTCCAATTCACTGGGCAGTAATTAGTGGAGAGAAGGAGACAGGTTGTACCGTTTTCTTCCTGGAAAAGTCTGTTGATACCGGGAATATCATCGATCAGGTGAAAACACCCATCAAGCCAAACGAAACTACAGGAGACGTCTATAATCGGTTACAGGTAATAGGTGCAGAATTACTGGTAGATTGTGTAAATCAAATAGCAGAAAATTCCTTTACTTTGTCTTCACAGAATGATGAAGAGGCAAGCCCGGCGCCAAAATTATTTAAAGAGAATACAAAATTAAATTTTGGAGATAGCGCACAGAATATTCATAATAAAATTAGAGGATTGAATCCGTTCCCAACAGCATGGTGTATGTACGATAATAAGAAAATGAACGTGCATGAGTCAGAGGTTGGACCGGAAAGATCACTTGAACAGGGTGAACTGGAATTGTTTGAAGGAAAGTTGTTAGCATGTTGTGGAACCGGGACCATCTATCTGAAAAGCGTACAGCTGCCAGGTACAAAAAGGCTGACAGGTGAAGAGTTTGCTAATGGATATGATTTGACGATAAAATTGAGGTAAAGAAGCTTTTACTCTCACTTTTGAGACAATTAGTATTTTTATTAAAAAGCTATTTTAAGGGTTGATTAACACAAATTAATTCGAGATATACCCATCATAAATTTGTTGGCGACATTGATTAAAATTATAAACAGTTAAGGTAAAATATCATGGAGATCTCTCCTCTTATAAAAGCGGCACAAGAAGGTAAATTAGATCAGGTTAAGAAATTACACGGAAATGGTTCGGATCTGAATGAGGTTCATAAAAATGGATCGACAGCACTGATTTTTGCAGCCGAAAAAGGCCATTTTGATGTGGTGAAATACTTGATAGAGAACGGAGCTGACCCTGCTGTTACAACAAAAATGGGCGGTACAGCACTAAACCGTGCTGCCGAAAATGGCAATGTTGAAATAATTAAGTATTTGCTAAAGAGCGGAACGCCGGTGGGTGATATTGCACTGATTGTAGCAGCAAGAGAAGGTCACCTGGACGCCGTTAAACTATTGGTGGACGCAGGCGCATCTATTGATGCCAGGCAGCGCTGGGGCCAAACTGCACTAATGCTTGCCG
>PWFZ01000349.1 GCA_003555185.1 Balneolaceae bacterium
CGTGTGGACAGTGAAAAGATTATGCGTACCGTCATCTCCCGGTCTATTCGTGCAATAGGCGCTGAACAGGGAGATATTACGTTGGTCAATGAAAATCTGGCAGCAAGCGGTCACACACTTGTACGCAGCATGATCAATTCCGCCGGTCATTCGCCGCTTCACCTGAATCATAATCTGTTGGGCTGGATGCAGATCTATAAAGAACCACTGATCATCAACAATCCCGGCACCGATCACCGCTTCCGTGAAGTTAAATGGGAATCTTCTATTCATTCGGTGTTGAGTGCTCCCATGATGGTAAAATCAAAACTGATCGGTGTCCTGACGGTTTACAATAAAGAAGATGAAGAGTTTTTTTCAGATTTAGACTGCAGGCTGCTCTCGATCATTGCCGCACAGTCAGCACAGGTGGTGTAAAATGCACGTCTCTATGAAGAAGAACAGGCATACAGGGCGATGCAGCGCGAGCTGATACTTGCTTCAGATATACAGAAAAAACTGCTTCCCTCCGCCCCCCCGGATATCGCCGGCTATCGGGTTGGAGGTAAAAACCTAACGGCCTTCTCCGTGGGTGGTGACTATTTCGACTTTATTCCTTTGGGGCAAAACCGTCTGGCGATCTGTTTGGGAGATGTCAGCGGAAAGGGAATGCCCGCATCCCTCCTAATGTCGAACTTGCAGGCTATACTCCAGAGCCATTTAATCCACCACCATTCTCCGGGTAAAGTTCTGGAAATTGCCAACCATCAGCTGTTTAATAATACCGATACTGAAAAATTTGCGACTCTTTTCCTGGGTGTTCTGGATACAGAAACAAATATGATGAATTACTCTAACGGCGGACATGAGTATCCATACCTGATAAATGCGAACGGAGACTGTCAGCGATTGCAGAGTGGTGGATTACCTCTCGGCATGCTTGATCGGATGGGGTATGAAGAGTCAACCGTCGATTTAAAGCCCGGAGACTGTATGTTTATCTATTCCGATGGTATTACCGATAACATGAACAGAGATGAAGAAGAGTTCGCTGAAAACAGACTGGAGGAAGTGCTGTTCGAGGAGCGGAAAAAGTGTGAAGCTCCAAAAGAATTGATTGAAAAGATATTTGAAGCCAGCATTAAACACAGCGGTCAGAAACAGCTTTTTGATGATATGACTGCCGTTGTTGTCATTAGAGAAACCAATGGCACGCCTATATGAAACCCCATATGACAGAAACTAAACTATCATATTATAAGGTACTTGAGAAAATCGGGGAAGGCGGTATGGGTGAGATATATAAAGCAGAAGACACCCGGCTGGGCAGAATGGTTGCCCTCAAGTTTTTGTCAAAAGAACACACTACTCGGAAAAATTACAGGACACGGTTTGAACAGGAAGCCCATGCCGCTGCGGCGCTGAATCACCCTAATATCTGCACAATATATTCTGTGGAGGAATATGACGAAACACATTTCATATCGATGGAGTATATAGATGGGAAAACACTTCGTGCAATTATTGACAGTGGAGACCTTAAAACAGATCAGGTGATAGATTACGGCATCCGTATTGCTTCGGCGCTTTCAACAGCTCATGAAAAGGGGATTATTCATCGCGATCTGAAACCCGAAAATGTTATGGTGGATAGTGCAGGACGGATAAAAGGGATGGATTTCGGACTAGCCAGAATGAAAGGGACACAAAATATTACCCAGGAAGATAATCGTGTAGGTACGTTAGCTTATATGTCACCGGAGCAGCTTCGGGGAGGTGAAATCGACCATAGAAGTGATCTGTTTTCTTTTGGAATTATCTTGTATGAAATGCTTACAGGTATTCATCCTTTCCAAGGAGAGTATGAACAGGCGATCAGCTACCAATTGATGAATGAAGATCCACCACATGCCCCTTTAGATGATAATGTATCCGAAATTAAAGATCTTGTCTTACGATGTTTGAAGAAAAAACCTGATGACAGGTATCCTTCAGCCGGTGACATCGTAAACGATCTAACAAGGTGTAAAAATCTCAACCTCTCCCCTGTCCCCTATTCTTCCCAAAAACTCATTTCAAAACTTTCCGGGCGTAAGCCCGTTTATTTTTCAGGCACAATAATACTTATGATATTGCTTGGTGGCTTTTTCTTATTCGATTCCTTGTGGTTTACTAGTCCCGTTATTGAATCCAATGAAAAGCATCTTGTGGTCCTTCCCTTCAATAATCTGAGCGAAGATATAATTCCGGCGTCGCTTAGTGATGGGATCACGGAAATTCTTACCAGCAAAATCACCCAAATTGGAGCAGAAAAGGGAAAATTGTGGGTCGTCCCCAATTCCGAAATTCGCAGTGAATAGATAAAAAGTATAGCCGAGGCCAATCAACTATTTGGTGCCAATTTGGCCGTTACCGGTAGTATGTACCGCTACGGTGATAATTTCCGTCTGTCCCTCAACCTTGTGGATGTATCTTCCATGCGACAGCTTCATTCATCTGTACTAGAGGTGGAATGGACAAATTTCGTTCACCTTCAGGATGAAGTGGTGAGAACACTGGCTGAGATGCTGGA
>PWFZ01000306.1 GCA_003555185.1 Balneolaceae bacterium
AAATTTAATTTAAAAATACTGCATCAGATATCCGATCAGGTACGAGTTATACTGCGTAATATACTGTAATGGAGGATGACAATGAATCTTTCGGGTAAAAAAATATCAATTATTGGTCTGGGAAAGAGCAATATTCCTCTTCTCCAATTTATACTTGAAAAATATAAGGATCTTGAAATTACAGTTCGGGATCAAAAAGATTCCCAGATAATAAAATCAAAACTTGAAGCTTTAAATTTAAATTCTATTAATTATATAGGTGGGGAGAAATAACTTGAAGGCCTTGATGAATATGATATTCTCTTTCTGACTCCGGGTTTACCCAGGGATCTGCCTCAAATCAGAAAGGCATATAAAAGGGGAATAAAAATAAGCAGTGAAATCGAACTTTTTTTTAAATTATGTCCGGGTAAAATAATAGGAATTACCGGAAGCAATGGTAAGTCTACCACTACCTATCTTCTTGGAAAAATACTTAAGAAGATGAATTCCAGTACATTTGTCGGTGGTAATATTGGAAATCCTCTGATCACAAAACTTGACCAGATTAATAAAGAATCCTGGGTGGTTCTGGAGTTGAGCAGTTTTCAGCTGATATCTCTTTCTCAAAGCCCAGATATAGGCATTATTTTAAATATTACTCCCAATCATCTTGATTTTCATAAAACAATGAAAAGTTATATAGATGCCAAAAAAAATATATTTAAATATCAGAATGCTGATGATTATATTATCCTTAATGAGGATAATGAGATAACCAGTAACTTCAAAGGACAAACTCCCTCAGTAGAGATAACCTACAGCTTAAATAAACATGTAAACCGGGGGGTTTATTTAAAGAAGGATAAAATTTATTCAAATATTACGGGGGAAGAAAAAGAGATCTGCGATACAAGCCTGCTCAACTTAAAAGGTGAACATAATATCTCCAATACACTTGCAGCTTTCTGTGCAGCAGTTCTTGCAGGAGCTTCATTTGATAGCCTCAGAAGCAGTATAAGCAATTTTAAAGGCCTAAAACACAGACTTGAACAGGTTGCTGATAAAAACGGTATAAAATTTTATAATGATTCAGTTGCTACTACCCCTGAATCATGCATGGCTGCACTTTCTTCATTTTCAGAATCAGTAATACTGATCGCCGGTGGGTATGATAAAGGGCTTGATTATGGAAAAATGGCAGAAAAAATTCTCAAGTCGGTAAAAACATTAATTCTTATCGGTGAAACTAAACATAAAATAAAAAATGCTGTTAAGAATGTTAATTCTCCTGAAAACGGTGAATTTGAGATCTTTGAAGAAGATTCACTTAAATCTGCTGTTATAAAAGCTGCCGCTGCTGCTGAATCCGGAGATGTTGTTCTTTTATCTCCAGGATGTGCAAGCTATGATATGTTTGATAATTATAGGGAAAGGGGTCTAAAATACAAAAAATTGGTAACAGAAGATATAAATTTATAAGATGTAAAGTAGAGGAATAAAGGGGTGTTATGTCGAAATCTATATTTGAGTAGCAAATTATAAATAAGGGGTGCTCAACTAAATGTTATTAGATATTATTTTCAAGGGTGGTCTGGTTATGATCCCCCTGCTTTTATGTTCTGTAATTGCCCTTGCAGTTGGTTTAGAAAAATTTATATACCTTAGAAAGACCAAAACTAACACCTGGAAATTGATGAATAAAGTTGAATTTTTAGTCAAACAGGGCAATATTACTGAAGCACTGCAGACTGTTAAACAGCAGGATGGTCCAATATCAAGCATCCTGGCTGCAGCACTTTCAAGACACGATCGTAAACGGGAACAGATCCAGGAATATCTGCAGACTGTTGGGGATAATGAAGTTCACAAGATGGAAAAAAGACTGGTAATACTGGATATCATCGCTACGATTTCACCTTTATTAGGGCTTCTGGGGACTGTGATCGGTATAATCAGTAGTTTTAATATTCTTGCAGCAGCGCATGGAGCTGCTTCACCGGCTGCCCTGAGTGTAGGCATTGCAGAAGCCTTAATTACAACGGCTACAGGATTGGTCATTGCTATTCCAACTATGATCATATATACATATCTTATCCAGCTTGTAGAACGCCGGGTAAACGAGATGAAAAATTGTGCTACCGAATTATTGGACATACTTACCTCCCGGGGTGAAGCTTTATGAATTTTAAAAGGTCACTCCGGCGAAAACCTAAAATTGAAATAATACCTATGATTGATGTTTTATTTTTTTTACTGGTCTTTTTCATGCTCTTTACTACTTTCAGGACAAGCCCTACAGGTATCGATATAAATTTGCCCGCAGCAGAGACGGTAAGCGACCAGACCCCATCAGAGATAGTAATTACTATTGATGAACAGGAAACCATTTACATGGAGCAGACTGCTGTTGAGCTCTCTGAACTACAGAAGATGTTAAATGAAAAGTTAAGTGATAATTATGATGCTTTAATTATTATAGAGGCTGACCGCAGAGTAAGTTATGACCGCCTGGTTGATGTTATGGATAATATCCGGACAGCTGGTGGATACAGACTCGCACTGTCAG
>PWFZ01000025.1 GCA_003555185.1 Balneolaceae bacterium
AAGTTATAGCCCGCAACAGTCCGGATTAAACGTAAACGGAGAGATCCGTGGGATACAGGCGTTTACACGGTCAGACGGCCAGCGAATGATGGCCATCGCACGCTACAATGATACTCCTGTTGTATTAGGGATAAATGGAAAGTTTTGATCAAATGTAGCGCGGCGTCGTTGACCCGCGTTCACTATAAGGGATGAATATGTACCGGAGATAAGAGAAATTTAAATTTTACGTTTACAATTGACTCCGTAATTTATATCGTTATTAAAATCATAATAAATATACTCTATGAATAAGAAGTTTTTATCAACTGTTAGTGCTCTTTTGATTGTGTTTTTAATTACAAACTGCTCACAAGAACCGGATTATGATTCGATGGTACAGGAAGGATTAAGTTCAGGAATTGAAAACAATGATCTTTTCCTTCAATATGAATTAGGGATGACCCGGGATGATTTCTTTAAAGTTAGCTGGGAGATGAATAAGGAAGAAAAGATCTCCGGTTTGGTAAAAATTGACTATGAGCTAACCGGATTAAAAAGCCGTGCGTTAATGCGTTTTTACCCGGATTTTATAGATGATCGTATTTCAAAAATGCCGGTTGATGTACATTATCATGGATGGTCACCATGGAACCATGAGCTTTCCTCTGATTCTCTCGTTGTGGATTTGGTAGACTATTATGAAGCAAATGAAAACGCCTCTTTTACAAATGTCTACGTGCCTGATCTTGAAAAAAATGCATACGTAAGTGTAGAAGGGAATAAATTAATCAGAATTTACCCATTAACTGAAATGATTGCCCGACTTGAAATTGCTGATTTGAAAAGCATACATAGAAATTAATCTAATTATAAAATCTTTCAACCCGAGTTCGATTTATAAATTTTGAATGTAAAAAGTCCCCACCGAGGTATCGGTATCAAAGGAGACTTAATAAAGGGGGAAGAAGGGGGATATCCATATGAGCGTGGAAAAATCCGATGGACCCCCTCTTCCCGAATGCTTTCGGGACCGCCAGC
This sequence comes from Balneolaceae bacterium, assembly GCA_003555185.1. GTDB lineage: Bacteria > Bacteroidota > Rhodothermia > Balneolales > Balneolaceae > SW132. The sequence goes on from PWFZ01000025.1 coordinate 1,021, forward strand.
TGGCGGAAGACTTCTCCACTATTTTTATTGTCAATTACCCACTTCAATGTGATTATGGTTTTAAAATATTATCGTTCATTTACTGCCTTACTAATTTTTGGCTCTGTTTTTTTGGTTATATCGTGTAGCTCACCCGATGACCGGCAAACGCTTTTTGAAAGTCTTCCCTCAAGTATTACAGGAGTCAATTTTGAAAATAACCTCGATTTTCGAGCTGACTTTAATATCTACAATTATCGAAATTTCTATGACGGCGGAGGAGTAGCTGTGGGCGACCTTACCGGAAATGGGCTTCCGGACATTTACTTTGTCAACAATATGGGGGACAATCGGCTCTATGAAAATAAAGGTGACTTTCAATTTGAAGATATCACTGAATCAGCTGGAGTTTCCGGTGTAAAAAAATGGTCAACCGCTGCTGCTTTAGCCGATATTAATGGAAACGGATTATTGGATATCTATGTAACCAATTCAGGTGAACTGGACGACAGACGTAACGAACTATTTATTAACAATGGAGATGGTACGTTTACTGATAAAGCTGCAGAATTTGGGCTCGATGATCCCGGTTACTCCATTCAGGCTACGTTTTTCGATTATAACGGGGACGGAAAAGTGGATTTATACCTGATCAACAATGCGGATGAAGCAATCGGAAGTTTTGATTTAGAAGAGAATTTACGTGAGCAAAGAGATTATTTAGGCGGAGACAGACTTTATCGAAACGATGGGGAATCATTCACAGATGTTACGGAAGAAGCAGGATTGTTTAGTAGTGTGATTGGTTTCGCCTTAAGCGCTTCTGTTGCTGATCTCAACCGGAATGGATATCAGGATCTGTTTATTGCCAATGACTTTTTTGAACGTGATTATCTTTACATGAATAAGGGTGACGGAACATTTACCGAGGTTGTGGATGATAACATTCTGAGAAGTATGAGTGCAGCGTCCATGGGATCAGATATCGCCGACATGAATAACAATGGCTGGCCGGATATTTATGTGACGGATATGCTCCCTGAAGAGGAAGAAAGAATTAAAGTAGTAACCATTTTTGAGGATTGGGCCCGATATCATGAAAAAGTGAATTGGGATTATGGACATCAGTTTACCCGTAATGTTCTTCACATAAATGAAAGAGGAGAGCAATTTTCAGAAGTGGGTCGTTTTTCTACGATTCAGGCTACTGACTGGAGTTGGGCTACGCTGCTTGCAGATTTTGATAACAATGGATTTAATGACATTTACGTAACAAACGGTTTGGTACAGGATATTACAAACCTCGATTATCTGGAGGAGATCTCTGATGAAGAAACGATCCGTGGAATAATCACAGAAGAAAATGTAGATTTTAGAAAGCTTGTTGATATAATCCCCTCTAACCCCGTGCGTAATTTTGCTTTTGGCAATGATGGAGATCTGCGGTTTACCGACCGCACTGCGCAGTGGGGCCTTGATGAGCCGGGCTTTTCCAGCGGAGCGGCATGGGCAGATTTGAACGGCGACGGTGCGATGGACC
>PWFZ01000072.1 GCA_003555185.1 Balneolaceae bacterium
ACGACCTTCGGGTTATGAGCCCGACGAGCTACCAGCTGCTCCACCCCGCGATGTGTATAATCAATAAATTTCTTAAATCTGAAGGAATAAATAAATCGTCCCTCAATCAGATCCCTAAGATACAATTCTTTAACGTCTCAAGTCAAGTAATAATTATCTTAATTTTTTGATTTATCATCGACCGTTCAGTTTCAATTTACTATCTTGAATACTACTTATTACCTATCCTCCTTTTATACACAACCATTTTATGATTTCTACAAAAGACGCAATAACACTCGAAGATAAATATGGCGCTCATAACTATCACCCCCTGCCGGTTGTATTGGCAAAGGGCGATGGTGTATATGTATGGGACCCGGAAGGGAACCAATATTTTGATTTTTTATCTGCCTATTCTGCTGTTAATCAGGGACATTGCCATCCAAAAATTATTGGAGCATTAAAAAGTCAGGCCGAAACACTGACACTCACTTCTCGTGCATTTTATAATAATGTACTGGGTGAATTTGAACAGTTTATAACCGAGTACTTTAATTTTGATAAAGTACTGCCGATGAATACCGGTGCTGAAGGTGTTGAAACCGCTATTAAACTATGCCGAAAATGGGCCTACGAGAAAAAAGGAACCCCTGAGAATGAAGCAAAGATAATTGTCTGCAGCAATAATTTTCATGGCAGAACAACAACCATCATCTCTTTCTCGAATGATGCCGATGCTCAAAAGAACTTCGGTCCTTATACTCCCGGGTTTTTAAAAGTTGAATACAACAATTTAGAGCAGCTTGAAGAAATACTAAAAGAAGAAAATGTAGCCGGATTTTTGGTTGAACCCATACAGGGTGAAGCCGGTGTGATGGTTCCCGAATCGAATTACCTGAGTAAAGCACGGGATCTCTGCAAAAAATATAACGCGCTGTTTATTGCTGATGAAATTCAGACCGGAATTGCACGGACAGGAAGCCTGCTTGCTGTTTGTGGTGAATGCTCCTGTCAGGGGCATTGCGAGCGTCAGCCGGAAACCTATGTAAAACCGGATGTACTGATTTTAGGCAAAGCCTTATCAGGCGGTGTCTATCCTGTATCTGCAGTTTTGGCTGATGATGATATTATGGATGTCATCAAACCGGGGCAGCACGGCTCTACGTTTGGAGGAAATCCAATAGCAGCAAAAGTAGCTAAGGCTGCTCTTGAAGTTGTTCGTGATGAAAATCTGGCACAAAATGCCCGAAAGCTTGGAAAAGTCTTTCGTCAGGAGATGGAAACTCTTGCGGAGGAAAGTGACTTGGTTGAATCCGTACGTGGGCGAGGCTTGTTAAATGCCATCGTCATTAATGATTCACCGGACAGCAAAACAGCCTGGAATATCTGCGTAGCTCTTAAGGATAACGGACTACTGGCAAAGCCCACTCACGGAAATATCATACGATTTGCCCCACCTTTAGTTATGACCGAGGAACAACTTGCCAGTTGTGTTGCAATCATTCGGAAAACTATCCTTGATTTTGAAAAGTAAAAACTCATTATTTCCATAGGAGCGATCAAAAAATAATAAACCTGTAAAAAGCACTCATGCAAACACTTATCAAACCTAAAAAAGTCAGAGATGTTCTTCAAAAACACATTTTAGCCGATGGCTACGATATGGTACTGGATCTTGAAAAAAGCAAGGGGGCTTATTTACACGATTCGGTTTCCGGAACTGATTATCTCGATTTCTTTACATTTTTTGCTTCAAATCCTTTAGGTATGAATCACGATCGCCTGGCAGCTGATCCCGATTTTGTTCAAAAACTTGGCAGGACAGCAATCAACAAACCATCCAACTCGGATGTGTATACTGAAGAAATGGCCCATTTTGTGGAGACATTTTCAAGAGTTGGCATCCCGGATTACATGCCCTATGCGTTTTTTGTAGCAGGCGGAGCACTTGCGGTTGAAAATGCGCTGAAAGTGGCTTTCGACTGGAAGGTTCAAAAGAATTTTGAAAAAGGGTATCGACAGGAAAAAGGTCATAAAGTTCTCCATCTTGATAAAGCTTTTCATGGCAGAAGCGGCTATACCATGTCGCTAACTAATACCGACCCCAAGAAAGTAAAGTATTTCCCGAAATTTGACTGGCCACGGATCCACAACCCTGCAGTGCAGTTTCCTTTAAATAAACAGAATAGTGCAGATGCTGAACATCAGGAAAAAGTAGCCCTTGCACAGGCTCGTCAATATTTTGAAACCCATAAAGATGATATCGCCTGTATTCTGCTTGAGCCCATTCAGGGTGAAGGTGGCGACAACCATTTCCGGGTGGAATTCCACCAGGGGCTTCGAGATCTGGCTGACGAATTTGATGCGTTACTGATCTACGATGAAGTACAAACCGGCGTTGGATTAACCGGGAAATTCTGGGCCCACGAACATTATGTTGTGCCTGATATTCTTGCCTTCGGTAAAAAGGCACAGGTTTGCGGAATTCTTGCCACCAATCGTGTGGATGATATTGAAACCAACTGTTTCCACGTTTCATCA
>PWFZ01000179.1 GCA_003555185.1 Balneolaceae bacterium
GATTGCGGATCGGAGTCCGCAATGACTTCAAACGACCATCTAAAAACTAAAAACGAAACTCTCCCCTTAACACAAATGTAAACCCTTCTCTTGTAGCCATTGGATGTGAATAATCTTCTTTATCCAGAATGTTTTTCATCATGATGACTGCGCGAAACCGCTGTTCCCAAAACCACTTTGCAACCTGAAGGTCAATTTTAAGGGGCGTTGGGGTTTTCGACGAAAAAGTACCAAACGCAAAAGGTACCTGTGGGTTAAAACTTCTGAACTGTTCGCCGTCAAGCGCCTCAAACTCATCCCATTGCGAAACGGATCGATAATGTATTCTTGATTTCAACTCCAGATCCGGAAATGGTTGCCATAAAGCAGAGTAATTCATCAGGAAATCAGGGGCCGTTTTCCAATAGGATTGATATTCCGAGTCGCCGCTTAACGTTCTGTTAAAATAAACCCTTATATCATGCTGAAATGAAGAGGAGGGAGTGTGCTTTACATTTAGTGCTCCATCGAACCGCGTTCCCGCCTGATTTTCAAACAGTGTGTATCCACCCGGAAATGCGTGAAAATCCAGATCATATTCTACCCGCTGAAACGGAATATGAAAAGCCAGATGGGTGATATGGGCGAGATCTACCCCTACGCTAACGTTCTGGGAAAGCTGGAACTCCTGATCCACGTGAATTGAAAAACGACGGCTTTTTTCTATCTCTGATGGAATCATGAATGAAATCTCCAAATCATTATAGAGTGACGCCCCCTGTGTCATCCAATAGTCTTGAGCATTGGAGAATTCAGGCAACGTTTCTGAATAGTTTACCGATAGTTCTGTTATCCACCGATCTGACAAATCAATCAAAAAACCGGCTTTTGACTGTATTGCCGAAGATTCCCAGCTGAAGATTACATTGTGGCCGGTAAGAAATGAAAGTGATTCTGTGAGTTCATTTCCGGTATGCAAAAATAGGTCGGTGTAACCGTGATTCTCGCTCTCTATTCCGGGAGCTGACGTGTCAATCATTCTTAACCGGCTGCCAAATTCCAGAAAACTTGTCCGGGATGAGCGGTTCGCCGAAATATGGAAAGCGGTTGTTTCTTCAGACCAATCGAAATTGTGCTCGAAAAAATTTCTTCGGTAATCCAGACTTTTATTCTGCACCTGAAGGTATGAGCTAAACCCCCATTGCGGGTTGATGTTGCCATCAGCAGCAAGTGTATACTGACTGATTTCCATTTCGGCAGGTACCTCGCGGCCAAGAGGCTGAAAAAACAGAAAATCATCACTATTAGTTTGTATAACCCGTCCACGAATTCGTAGATAATCCCGCTCGTAGCCCCCTTCAATCATTCCGGTTGAAGTTTCTGCATCAGCGTTCAAAAACTCACCGGTGGCAGGAAATCCAACCATATTTTTCATTCTACCCTGCACAGACAAGTCACTGTTTAAATGGCGATGAAATCGAAATACCCCTTTCCCGTACCAGTTACCCGATTTATAGGATGAAGCTAAATCCAAGCCCGGGCCAAAACGTTCTACATTCGGGCTTACGCGTTCTTCATCATATACCCACGGGCCGGGTTCGCCAGCTTCGTTCGAAATCTGTGCGGATCCAAAAAAAGATAATCCTTCAGATACCCGGGAGCTCTCTACAGAAAATAGTCCCGCTGAATACGAATGTCCCTTGTACAAGCCAAATCCATCTTTCTGATAAATGCCTTCAACTTCACCCAATGCAATGGGTAACTTCTGGGGATAAACCACACCGAAAAATTCTGTGTTAACCGGAAGTCCATCAATTAGAATTTCAGACTGAGCACCATAAAATCCATCAAATCGGTTTTGAAACAGGAGAGACACCCGGTCCGTCGAAATAATGGCTCTGTCTGCTGACCAAAACAGATCTTCCGCGCGTACTTTAAAATTAGACTCTACAGAATCGGTAGCTGCTTCAATAAACTTTTCTTCTCCCGGGTCGGTTATTCCCGCCATCAAAAACAGAGTAAACAGAAGAGCTGATGCCATTACTTAACTAGTTTTTGGAGCCAGTCAGGGGTATTAAATGTGCGGGATAATCCCACCTCTGCGTAGACAAGTGACAATGGGATTTGAATGATTGTACGGTTATATGATGTAGATAGCTGTAATTTTGTCCGGTCAGTAAGCTTGTAAGCGGCCCTAAGCTGAACCTCATACGCAAACTCACTCTCGTTCCGGTGGAAAACAAAAGGATCTCCCTCAGGTTCGGCAAAATACTCTTTTGAATTATCCTGCCACATAAAATGATTTCCAAGCCGAAAACCGGGTGAAAGGGACAGCCGATCAACAATGGAGACCGGGTAACTCCATCCAATAAATAGAAAAATAGACCGGAAATCGGAGTTGTCGAATTCACCTTCGGAAAAATAAACATAGCGAACACCTGCCTCCAACTCTCCTGCATAGTAGGGTGATCGGGCTTCAAGAACAGCTCCTCCGGTAGGGGTCCAGTTATCCAGCAGGGAATTATTGTTGATGATGGCATCAC
>PWFZ01000335.1 GCA_003555185.1 Balneolaceae bacterium
CATTATAGGGCGTAATTCCAATCCCTACACCAACTGAAAATTGTGAGGTAAAACGATACCCATTCACCATATAAAACCTGACAGTGGTATCATCTGCCCGTAAAATATCAAACCCTGTACGGTTAAAATAGCCGGTCTCCTGAACAAGGTCATTACTCTGAGTTACAGCTTTTGAATCGGGAGTGTTTGCATCTCCGGTTTTCAATTGTGCCAATCCGGAAATGGGAAGTAACATAAAGGCCAAAAAAGTGAGTGATTTTATCATATTTAGAAATTGTTTAAAAAATAGGTGGATGACTCCTGATTCACCCACCCTTAATCTTCGCCAAGTAGCTCAGTTCTTATAGATTTGAATTGTGCTCAAGTGTTTTAAGTCATTGATGTCGCTGTAATCATATTGAATGATTCCACTTGCTCCGGTTACCATAAGTACATTGTTTAAGGGAATCACATCATATGTCTCGATGTCAGTGATATGGCGGATCTGTTTCACATCATATGGATTAGATGCATCCATGATTTTCAACCCATATTCCCCTTCACTTATAAACAGATTGCCATTATCAATCCCAAGCCCGTGAGGTTTGATCATTTGATAGATGCCAACATTCTTAGGGTTTTCAAGATCACTGACATCAATTACTTCCAGTTGGTTTGTGCCGTCTATATTTGGACAGTTTTCTCCATCTCTAAGTGTTACATAGGCATAATCACCTTCTACCACTACCGGATCGCAAGCGGTTGCATGGCGAAAAACTGAAAGCTGATCCGGGAATGCCGGACTACTAATATCATAGATATACAGTGAGTTTACGGACCCCACGAACAGATTTTCTTTATAAGGGAAGATTGTTTCAATTAACCAACCCACATACTGCTGACTTGCCTTTGCCGGATTTGGACTTGATACATCAAACGTGATGAGATCGCTATGATCAACGGCATAAAGATAATCTCCTGTAATGGCGAATCGCGCCATAGAACCACCCACTCCGGTTTGCGCTCCATCACTTGCTGCTCCGAATGTTCGGGTGCTTTCAAGAGTTGTAATTTGGAAGCCATGTGCGGGATGTGATCTGCAGTTGCTTTCGCAAATTTCTTCACGAATTACCTCTTTCCAATCTACAACCAATCCCTGCGAAGCATCTATACTCTGGGTTGTAAATCCCGGCGCCGTATTGGCTGATACATTAAATACGTTTTCTGTTCGATCAATCAGTTTAGGTTGATTGAGATTGCTGATATCAAATACCAGTAAATCTTTCTGAGAGTCTGCATATAAGAGATCATTCCTGACAGCAATATCTTTGTTGGCCGGGATGTTGATAAACCCAATATTTTGTGGCGAGGCAGGGTCACTATTATCAATAATGTGAATTCCCTTATTGATTTCATTTACAAAAAGATAACCGTCATAAAAATAGATCTTCCTCGGTTCACCCAGCTCCCTGGCCTCTTCCATTTTTACGGAATTAATAAATTCTTCCTGAGTCATATATACCGGTTCAAACTCAACCCATGTAATGGTTTGTGTTCTTATATCCTGACATGATGTAAGGAAAAGTGGGACAAGCAGAATGATGAAGGTGAGTATCGTTAAAAATGTTTTTCGGTCGCCAGCGGGGAGGGATTTGTTCTCTTTCATAATTTGGATGATTAATTAGTTGTAAGGCGGGAATGAAATGTCAAACAAAAACCTGTCAGGTTTCTCTCGTAAATATCATATAAGAATGTAACCGAACAAACCTGACAGGTTTCAAACGACATTGCCTGTTAACAATACAGGTGAGAATAGGAGTATACCTATTGGGTGGGGAAATTATTTTAGGGTACAGACCTCAGGGGTTTCAAAAAACCCCTGAGGTCTCATTTATGGTGAATATTGTGAGCTGTATTACCGATGGGGGATATATTGCGCACCTTTACCCCGGGTTTCACCGCGAAGCATGCCTTCGCAATATCAACGATCAGATCTTATCAGATAAAAAATCTTCAGAGGGTTATATATGATTAAAATTATAGAATGGCTTTTTGGGGCTTATCATATTCGACCCCTTCAGGGTCCGGTACATTATATCAAACATATGCCTACCTACTCTCCATAGCTTAACCCTAAAAACACTCACGATGAACACACCCCTCAGACCCCTCTCAAGAGGGGAGGTTAGTCCGTCATCATTTAACATTCATCAAATTTGATTCACTTTATCGGTTGAAAACCTGTCCGACTCCCGGCGGATTTCTCTGTTTGTCTGTTCTTCAGTTTAAAACCTCTTCTTTTGAGGCTCCATAATTCATTCGATGACATTCCAAGGCTGAAAGCCTTATCCAACCCAGGTAGGAAACGCCAACAATCCATGCAGGCTTACAGCCTTTTTTCAAAATGAACGGGTACCGTCACAAACTTAAAAGACCTCAGGGGTTTTTAAAAACCCCTGAGGTCTCATCTGTCCCCTGAGGTCTCCCCTATAACGAATCTTTCAACGCATTCGCCATAATCACGGCCGGGTGCTCGGCG
>PWFZ01000205.1 GCA_003555185.1 Balneolaceae bacterium
GCCTTGTCCTTCGGGCAGTTTGGCTCGAAATTCGAAACGCCCATAACGCCAGTCTCCCTGATTTATCGTTCGAATACGAGCGGAGGTATAATCCATCCCCTCATACGATTCATCACGCGCCACAATATGAAGCATCTCGTCTTCTATATATATATTTTCTTCGCGATCAGTATAATACTGGAGTTCATTATTCCCCCAGCCCTGGAGCCCTTCAGACGCACCTGTTCCAAATTGATAAGACCATTTATCGGTGTCAAGCTCATCGGTTTCAAACTCATCCGACCAAACAAGCTGCCATTCTAAATCTTCTTCTACCGGATCGTTCTCGCTATCATCAGATAGAGGGTCTGTATCACTACAGGAAAAGATGAACAGTAAAAAAGGTAATGCGATGAATAGTGTTTTGAGAAAAGAGTTCATGTAAGTGCCTTAATTTCAGTTTAAATGTTATTTAAAAGTAATAAAAAAACTGAGCCGTAATAGTCTTAATTTGCTTGAAATTGGCCACCTTCAAGCAAAACGGCCGTATCCTCATCACCATCAATAAGTTCCATACCCTACATTAACGAAGAAATTGTTCATTCAATTAAATGTCAGTCAGCCCCGGAGACATTACTTTTTCTGACTTAATTGTTTGCGATTCAAGTTATGTTCAGGGTTCAGGGTTCAGGGTTCAGGGTTCAGGGTTCAGGGTTCAGGGTTCAGGGTTCAGGGAAAAATGTTCATTTCAATTGAGATGAAAGTGCATTGAGAAAAAAGGTATTTAATTCTATTGCAATACTACTTTTTTACCCTTATTTTTATCGACTTATCAATTTTGCAATTACAAAAAGAGATTTATCGTGAACACGATTAGCAATAAAACATACTCAGCTACACCTACTACTGTCGAAAAGAAGTGGGTTATTATCGATGCAGAAGATCAGCCTTTAGGGCGACTAGGCACTAAAGCTGCTACAATTTTGCGTGGAAAAAACAAACCGGAATTTACTCCTCACCAGGATATTGGCGATAACGTTATCGTTATCAATGCCGAGAAGGTTAAATTGACGGGAAAGAAAATGACCCAGAAAACCTACTTCCGACACACAGGATATCCGGGTGGTGAAATATTTACATCTGCGGCGGATATGCTTGAAAAAGATCCGACTTCACTTGTAACACTCGCGATTAGAGGAATGCTTCCAAAAAATAAGCTTGGAAGAAAGATTCTCGGAAATCTTCGCGTATTTGCCGGTGCCGTACATCCACACACAGCGCAGCAACCTGAAAAAATTGACATCTAATTAAACATGGCGAAAGAAAATTACATAGGTCGCAGAAAGACATCCACAGCCCGCTTATATATTAAGCCGGGGAAAGGCGAATTCGTAGTAAACGATCAGCCACTGGAAGATTTCATCAGCACGCAAGCCAGAATTAACGTTGCCAAGCTTCCTCTCGAAGTAACAGAGCTCGATGGCACATATGATATCAAAGTCACTGTTCGTGGCGGTGGCGTAACCGGTCAGGCCGGCGCTATCTCTTTGGCTCTTGCAAGAGCGTTGGACGATCTGAATGAAGACGTTCACGATAAGCTGAAAGCAGAAGGATTACTTACCCGTGATGACAGAATGGTAGAGCGGAAAAAGTACGGTCAGCCAAAAGCGCGAAAGAAATTCCAGTTCTCTAAGCGATAAAAACAATTTTTATGGTACAGGGCGCAAGGCTCAGGAGGAAACTATTCGGTTTCTAAATTTCTTGCCCTGTACACCATTTACCGGTTCAATCCCTGCTTCTGCAACTTGAACCTTGTAACCTGAGCCCTGAATCACACATACGCAACGACCCTTCGCAGAGTGTTTCGTTCCGAAAATTTCGGAACGGGATTAGCGCCTTGGGAATGACTTGTGTAGAGGACTAACTCAAAGACATAACTATATCATGCCTAAAGCAGCAACAGTACAAGAACTATTGAAATCAGGTGCCCATTTCGGACACCTTACACGCCGTTGGAACCCTAAGATGAAAGAATTCATCTTTATGAACCGAAACGGTATTCACATCATCGACCTCAAGAAATCTCACCACTACCTACAGGAAGCACTCGATGAGGTAACAAAACTTGCCAGAGCCGGAAAAACAATTCTGTTTGTCGGTACAAAAAAGCAAGCTCAGGAAATTGTTAAAACAGAAGCTATCCGATGTGGCATGCCTTTTATCACACACAGGTGGTTAGGCGGAATGCTTACAAACTTTGCAACTGTACGAAAAAGCATCTCTCGAATGGAAGAGATTGATCGAATGAGAAAAGACGGTACCTACGAAGAGCTTACTAAAAAAGAAGGCTTGATGCTCGACAGAGAGCAGGAGAAACTGGAGCAAACCCTTGGTGGTATTGCTAACATGAACCGTATACCGGGCGCTATTTTTGTGGTTGACACCATCAAAGAAAGCATTGCAATGAATGAGGCTATCAAATTGAACATCCCTATTACGGCGATGATTGATACCAATAGTGATCCTGATACACCTGATCATATCATCCCTGCAAATGATGATTCAGCAAGAACTATTCAGCTCATTACTGCACAAATTGCCGACGCTATAATTGAAGGCAATGCAGAACGTGAAGCGCTGAAAGAAGAAGAGCTGATGGAAGAAGCTGCTACAGAATCAAAAACAGCCTCATCTGATGAAGGCGAAGATGAAACTCCTGTTGTTGCAAAACCAACAAAACGACGTAAGAGAAAGAAGCAAAAAGATGATTCTGATTCTTTAGAGCCCAATGACGCGAAAGCAGAAAAAAAAGCTGATACAGATGCAGAAACTAAAACTGCTGATACTGAAGAAAAAGAATAGACTAACAGTAATAGACTAAATTTAAGACTATGAGCATTAGTGCAAAAGATGTAAAAGAACTGCGCGACAAAACTGGCGCAGGTATGATGGACTGTAAAAAAGCCCTCAAAGAATCCGGTGGCGATTTGGAGAAAGCCATTGAATTTTTACGGAAAAAAGGTCAAAAAGTATCTGAAAAGAGAGCTGACCGTGATGCAAATCAGGGTTTGATCCTCTCAAAAGTAAATGATGACAGAACAAAAGCTTCCTTTATCGAAGTAAATTGCGAAACAGACTTTGTGGCTCGTAATGAAGATTTCCAAAAGAAAGCCGGATCATTTCTGGATGTAGCTTTTGAAAAAGAGATCGGATCTGTTGCAGACCTTTATCAAGAAGAAATTGATGGGTTAACTATCGAGAAGCATCTTGAATCCATGGTTGGAAAAATTGGTGAGAAAATTGAAATCAACCGTGTAGTATTCGCTCAAACAGACGGCGCTTTAGTGGATTATATCCACCCGGGAAATCAGCTGGGTGTTCTGGTTGAATTTGAAGGCGATGTTGATGCAGAAGTTATTGGTAAGAACGTAGCAATGCAGATTGCAGCAATGAATCCACTTGCGGTTACCCGTGATGGTGTTGATGCATCTGTTATCGACAAAGAGCTTGAAATTGCCAAGGATCAGCTCATCAACGAAGGAAAACCTGAAGAGATTGCTGAAAAAGCATCCAAAGGAAAACTTCGCCGCTTTTATGAAGAGCGAGTACTGTTAGAACAAAAATTCGTGAAAGACAATGGTATTTCCGTTAAAGAATACCTGGAGCAAAACGATGCTCCTCTCGTCAGGTCGTTCCATCGACTCCAACTTGGCGAATCATAATTTATTTATTTTCAAAAGGCTGCCTTATCGGTAGCCTTTTTTTTATCTATTAATTTCAAATCTTACCATAGTGGCAAATCAATATAAAAGGATCCTGCTCAAGCTGAGTGGAGAAGCCCTGCTGGGCGAACAAGGACATGGAATTGATGGGGATATTTTAAATCTCTATGCAAATGAAATTAAAGCCATACACGACGAAGGCATTGAAGTTTCAATTGTGATTGGTGGTGGGAATATATTTCGTGGAGTAAAAGGTGCCACAGAAGGAATGGACCGCGTTCAGGGCGATTATATGGGAATGCTTGCAACCATGATTAATAGTATGGCCCTGCAAGATGCTATGGAAAGAAAAGGTGCTCAAACAAGATTGATGAGCGCCATTCGAATGGAAGAAATTGCAGAACCCTATATTCGCCGCAAAGCCGTGCGTCACCTTGAAAAAGGGCGCATCGTTATGTTTGGCGCCGGAACGGGAAACCCCTACTTCACTACGGATACCGCTGCATCACTTAGGGCGATTGAGATTGAATGTGATGTTATCTTAAAAGGCACAAGAGTGGATGGCATCTACGACTCGGATCCGGAAAAAAATCCCGATGCGAAAAGATACAGTACTATCACAGGAGACGAAGTGTTGGATAAAAGGCTCGATGTGATGGATTTGACAGCATTCACTTTATGCCGGGAAAATAAAACCCCCATTATTGTCTTTAATATGAATGTGCCACAAAATTTAAAGAAGGTTGTTTGCTCAACTGAAGATGTTGGTACACGCGTTGTTTGGGATGAAGAGTAGATTTCTTAAATTCATCAACCCAAAAGAAAACTTATTCAACTTTTAAGAAATAGGCGTTATGATCCCCGAGAACCTACAACTCATCATAGACACTGCAAAAGAGAGCATGGCGGAAGCCGTCATTTTTTGTAAGAAAGAATTTTCGCATATCCGTGCCGGTAAAGCCTCACCGGCCATTTTGGACAATGTAAAGGTTGAATATTACGGCACAAAAACGCCTCTTAATCAACTCGCTAATGTTAGTGCACCGGACGCAAGACTTCTCACCGTACAACCTTTCGACAAGGGGGCAACAAGTGATATCGAAAAAGCAATTATGTCTGCCGGTTTGGGATTAAACCCAAGTAATGACGGAACGATCATCCGAATTCCTCTTCCAATATTATCAGAAGAGAGAAGAAAGGACCTGGTTAAATTGGCAAAAGAAACCGCTGAAAATGCACGCATCAGCATTCGAAACACCCGACGAGATGCTAATGATGAGATTAAAAGCACAGTACAGGAAGAGTCTTTACCCGAAGATTCCCGTTTCGAAGCTGAAGAGCTAATTCAGAAGCACACCAATAATTATATTGCCAAAGTAGAAGAGCTACTTGATGTGAAAGAAAAAGAGATCATGACAGTTTAGCATTTCTATTTTTTTAGAATCTCCCAAAAAGTCACGCTTATAATATGCGCTGACTTTTTTATATTCTGCATGGCACTATTTCGACATCCGCCTATTTAGCTCACTGGTCCGCATTACCTTATCCAACTGATAGATGTATATATCCGAACTTGAATTACACGGCTTTAAAAGTTTTGCTCATAAAACTCATGTGAAGTTTGATAGCGGGATTACTGCAATTGTTGGACCTAATGGGTGCGGGAAATCTAATATCGTAGATGCCCTGCGTTGGGTGTTAGGTGAACAGCGACCGTCTTTGCTACGGTCGAGCGCAATGAGTAATGTAATATTCAACGGTACGGCCAAGAAAAAAGCACTTGGACTTGCCGATGTATCCCTCACGTTTGTAAACGACAAGGGAATTCTGCCAACGGAGTACAGTGAGCTTACCATCACCCGCAGACTTTACAGATCCGGCGACAGTGAATATCTTATCAACAATACCGCCTGCCGGCTGAAAGATATCATGGAGCTCTTTATGGATACGGGGATGAGCTCGGATGCTTACTCTGTAATTGAGCTAAAAATGGTGGAAGAAATTCTAAATGATCGCAATAATGACCGGCGAAGATTATTTGAGGAAGCTGCCGGCGTTACCCGTTACAAAGAAAAACGACGCCATACTTTTCGAAAGCTTGATGAAACTCTGAAAGATCTTCAGCGGCTTGAAGATATTCTGATTGAGGTTCGAAAGAAAACTCGATCTCTTGAAATTCAGGCCGAAAAAGCTGCAAAGGCCAAAAAATATAAATCAGAACTTGTTCAACTCGACAAAGCATATAATCGTCATGAATTTCAGACGGTTCAGTCCGAACTTGAGCCACTGAAAGCCCGGATTACAAACGCTGAAAAAGAGAAGAGAGAAATTTCTGCAAATCTTGAACAACTCGAACAGTCTGAAGAAAAATCCCGAACAAAGCTAATCGAAAAAGAGCGTGCAGAATCAGAAGCGCGCCGAAGAGTCAGTCAATTGCATTCATCCATTCGCGATATGGAGACGAATCTGCAAATTACCCGGGAAAAGATCACCAATGAAGAAGGGGTAATTGGACAATATGGAAAAGACATTGAGCAGAGTAAAAATGACCTGAAAGATTTGCAGGATCTTCGTGAAGCAAGTATCAAAAAGCTTGAAAATTTCTCTGATGACAATGAACAATCAGAAAAGAGTCTTCAGGATTCTAAAAAGCGTTTTACGGAATTACAGCAACAGTTCACCAAAGTTCAGCATGAGCTCTATGAAGTCGAAATTGCAGTCAGTGATGTAAATCAAAAACTTTCATCACTGCAATCGAGCCGGATAAAGCTGGAATCAAAACTGGAGAACAGCGAAGATGATCAGCTTCGTATTGACCGGGATATTGAAGATCTGGAAGATGAGATTATTAATGCCAAAGGCGAGCTTAACATTGCCAAAGAAAAGCTCGAAACGGCAACGGAAGAGCTTGAGGAAAAAGAAACACAACTTGAAACGGTTCGGGAACAGCGGGAAGAGCTTGAACAAAAACGGGAAACGCTGCGTGAAGATATCCGATCGTTAAAGAGTAAAAAAGATGCCCATCAATCTGAAATTGAGCTAATGGAGAATCTTGCTCAATCTAACGATGCAATGCCACGTTCTGTGGCACATTTAATGGAGCATCATGCCGGTTCATTTGAGTTGATGGTTCCGGTTGGAGAAATTCTGCAAACGGATGAGCATCACGCACCGGCACTTGAGTCTGCCTTGGGTGACACTATCAATTTTGTCGTTGTAGCATCCATGGAAGAAGCCATTCGCGCTTCCACCATTTTGAAGGATGAAAATAAAGGGCGTGCTACATTTATTCCTTTAAATAAGCTTCAAGACAGTTATACAATTGATAATAATTCAATTTACCATAACCTGAAGCTTGATAATAAGTTTGAATCGGTTGCACAACTTTTACTGGGATCTGTTTTGATTGCCGATACCATGGAAAAAGCAGCTTCCCTCCTCGATCAGTCAGGCACCTCTGCCGTGACAATGGACGGGGATCTCATGACATCAAACCGATTCCTGAAAAGTGGAAGTAAAGATAAACAAGCAGGAATTCGGCTCGGACTGAAAGATAAGCTGGAAAAGTTACATCAAAAGCTGGATGCCGCTACTCAACAGTGCGCTAAAAAAGAGCAACAGCTTGAATCCGTTCAGAAACAGTTTTCCGAATTGAATCCCGAACAGGTACGAATAGCTATTAAGGAGATTCAAAAACGTATCCGCGGTATTGAGCAGAATATGAGCCGTTACCAGTCGAGTATTCAGGTTTATGAAAAAAATATTGGAGATCTAAAGAATCGAAAGCAAACCATCTCTTCCAACAGAGAAGAAGCACGGGAAGAACTCGATTCACTGTACCCCCATCAAAAAGAACTTCAGGAAAAAATTACCGGGCTTACCAATCAGCAAACCGAGAAAAAAGAAGCCCTGAAAAAACTCGAGGATGAAAGGGCTATTGCACAGAACCGGTATAACGATGCACAGCTAAAACATCAGGATGTAAAAAATAAAGCGTCCAATTTAGAAAAAGATGTGGAGCGTGCTGAAAGTGGGATTGAAAGCATAAAATCACGCCTGACTTCCCGCAGAGAGATGATGGAGCAAAGCGGGAAGAAGATTACGTCGTACAAAGAGGCCATAGAAAAAACGGAGTCACAGCTTTCCGGGACCAAAGAGAGAAAAATTGAAGCCGATCAGGCACTGAAAGCTGCTGAAGAAGCGAGTGCTCATCAGCGGGGTTCAATAAACAATATTGACAAAGAATTAAAAGAGCTCCGGAATCAAAAAGAGGTCAACCTTGAATTGGTTCATCATCTCCAGATGGCTAAGGAGAAGTTTGAACTCCAGGCTCAGTCTCTCTCCGATTATATTTGGGAAACCTATGGCATTTTGATGGATCAGCTCGATGAAGAACTGCCCGAAGAAACAACATCAGATGAAGCAAAAAAACGAATTGGATATCTGCGACAAAAACTGAATCAAATCGGAGATGTAAACCCTCTCGCAATCGAAGAATTCCGGGAAGAAAAAGAACGGCTCGATTTTTATGAGGAGCAGATTTTAGATCTTCAGGTTGCGGAAAAAGAGATGCGGGAAACCATTGAGGAGATTAACCAAACCGCTACTGAACGATTTAATAAAACATTTGAAGAGGTTCGGGTAAACTTTCAGTCTGTATTCCACACACTTTTCGAGGAAGATGACAATTGTGACTTAATTATTGAACAGGACGCGGAAGATCCGTTGGAAGCCAAAATTGAGATCAAAGCAAACCCACGGGGCAAGCGACCATCAAGTATTAATCAGCTTTCCGGTGGTGAAAAAACACTGACCGCCATCGCTCTTCTGTTTGCCATTTACTTGGTAAAACCGTCTCCTTTCTGTGTACTTGATGAGGTTGATGCTCCACTGGATGATGCCAATATCGAGCGGTTTGCAGCTATGATTCGCTCTTTCAGTAATGAGACTCAGTTTATCATCATTACCCACAATAAGAAGACCATGTCTAAAGCAGAAATGATGTACGGTGTTACGATGCCGGAAACGGGCGTAAGTCGTTTAGTTGGGGTGAAACTCGATGAGGTTACGGAAGCTTAGTGAGTCCCCGAGGTATCGGGGTTTCGCTCACGCTCAACTTGAGTCTTGAGTTTTTGAGGGGCAACTTATTTAAACAAGAGTTCGAGATAAGAATCGGCTAAAGAATGTCCCTCCGCCGGCTGGCGGAGGGCAATGGGGGATGATCGTTAGTGAATACGAAGCCAAATAATTAATAATTGAATCAAATCAACGCTCATCAGGTCATCCCCCGACTCTCTGCGTTCGCCTTTCGCTTACGCGTTCAAAAAATGAGCCCTTCAAAGGTGGACTCTATATAACTTTTACTATAGACTATCGACTCGCTTTTCTTGCCAGTTCAGCTTCGGCTGCGATATATCCAAAAGCCGGCCAGTTTCTTTGATCGTATATATCCTGCCAGATTTCATACGCCCGATCCTGCCTTCCATTGATGTAGTGCCAGTTTCCGATACCATATCCAATCGTTACATTTTGAAGCGGATCATCACCTGAATCAATAAACCGATCAGAATCAAAAACACCGTTAAAAACCAATAGTAAATTCAGGTAAGCGTCATTTTCAATAATTTCAATATCAGGAGTGATGTCAGCTATAGCTACGCCTGCTGAATCATCATTTCCATTACGTTTCAGCGCCATGTAGTACCAGTATAACGTGGCGATACGCATGTCGTTGGTCAGATCGAGGTCTAGTGCTTTTTCGTAAAGCTCGATAGCTGCAGAAAAATCTGCACGAAGATATTCCACCAGACCATGATGGTAAAATACATTCGACTTCAATGTGCTTGTGGGCTGATTCAGCTCATTCGGTAAGCCATCCGGCTCAATTTGATCATCCATATCCTGCATCAATTCGGCAGCTTTTATAAAATCATCAGCGGCCTGATCAAGCATTCGAAGTGTTAAATATCGGTGCCCGCGATGGCGATACATTCTTGGATCATCCGGATGCTTTTCAATTCCCTCAGAAAATATACCAACGGCCTCCCGATACTGTCCTAAATAAGCCGTTCTTCTTCCCAGCCAAATAATGTTTTCGGCATCATCTGCATCTTCTCTGTAATTAGCCAGTGCCTCTTCATAATTGGACCGGTACTCTTCATAGATATCCCCATCAAGTTCCTGCGTAGCCAGCGTATGACCAAGCAGAGAATAGGTTTCCGCTCCTTCCGACATATCAGGCAGGCCGTCTGATTCCTGATGGCAAGCCGACATAAAAAATGTGAAAATCAGAACAAGAGTTGCGTATGTATATTTCATAATTAGTTAATTTATTGCATCTAAATGAATTGACAGGTTAAAATCTCACCTCTAAATCAATTTCTTCCCCATTTCGGCGTACAGTTATAATTACTTCTTCGCCCTCTTTAAAGTTTTCAAGAGCATCCATATAATCGTAAATATCGGAGATTTCATTCTCGCCCATCGCAATAATTACATCCCCTTCTCTCATTCCGGCGAGATCGCCCGGTTCATCTTCCCTCACACCATCAATCCTGAACCCAATTCCGGAATATGAATAATCTGGCAAAACGCCAAGGGTTACTCCTTCAAAATTGAAGGTTGAACCGCGCGGATCTGTCGATTCACTAAAAGCCATTTCTGATGCATCTTTTTGATTAAGCTTTTCCAGCATTTGTCGCACATGAGTCAAAACTTTCTCCATACCACCGTAATTTATTTTATCGGCAGTATCTGATGCCCGATGGTAGTCATCATGTGTCCCGGTAAAATAGTGGAGCACGGGAATTCCCCTCTCGTAAAAAGAACGGTGGTCGCTGGCTCCGCTCCCTGATGGTGTTTTGGTGATATTTAGTGAATCCGCTTCAATACTTTTGATCATATCATCCCAGCTATCTGAAGTTCCGGTACCAAAAATGGTCAGTTCACCATCGTTTAGCCTGCCAATCATATCCATATTAATCATTGCCAGAATATTTTCTGTATCCACAATCAAATGCTCAACAAAATGCCGGGAACCCAACAACCCCATTTCTTCCCCGGAAAAGGCAACGAATAACATGCTTTTTTCAGGAGTTTCTGATGTGAAGTGATCGGCCAGATACAACAATCCTGCTGTGCCGGATGCATTATCATCTGCACCATTGTGTATGGACTCTCCACTCCCACTGCCCATTGAAATAGCGCCTCCCATTCCTTGTGAGTCGTAATGAGCACCTACAATGATATACTGATCGGGGGTCTCGCTCCCCTCAAGAAGCCCCACCACATTTCTGGAAATATGATTTTCTTTGTTCAGCATTTGCGGCATGGGCCCTTCAAGAATAAATTGCTGCAAATAGGTGCCATCATCCCCTGCAGGAATTAATCCATATTGCGAAAAATAATCGGCAATATAGTTTGCAGATTCGGACTCCTGAATGGTGCCTGCAAGCCTCCCTTCCCGTTCGTCATCAGCCAGCCAGGTTACATGGTCTTCTATTGTCCCCTCGCTTTCTGTCTGTGACTCCCGCGGTTCACACCCCGAAAGTAAAAGTAAACCCATGATGAGGCCAACCAACGGCAGTAACTGATTAGAAATGTATTTCATTGTGTAGATATTAGATTTATCATTTGTAAAATACATTATAAATATCTTTTAGGCAGAGATACTTTTTTTGTGATTGGCCACCAAACCTGAAGCTGCTCAAAACTAAATTACTTAGTAAGCAGCAGCATAAAACCTGCAGTATGTCTTTAGATCAATTAATTCATTTATTGTGGATAAGCCTGTTAATGCAGATCGCTCAAAAGACATTTAGCCCCTAATCAAAGAAAAGCTGTTTGACGAGAGCCGGCATAAAA
>PWFZ01000176.1 GCA_003555185.1 Balneolaceae bacterium
CCGACTCCTGTTTCTGTTCCGTTAATGACCAAACACTACCCTGGTTCAAAACAGGTGATTACGCCTGGAAAGACCGAAACGGCAACCTTTTTATTGAAAACCGAAGAACCGATATCATTATTACAGGCGGGGAAAATGTCAGCGTAATAAATGTAGAGTCGGCCCTGCTTGAAATTCAGAATATCTCCGATGCCGGAGTAACCGGTCTCCCGGATGATGAGTGGGGGCAGATACTCGTTGCCTTGGTTACATCTTCTACCGAACTGGAGCAAAGCCAAATAAGAAAACATCTTAACCAAAAGCTTCTGCCTCCTCAAATTCCCAAAAAAATTTTCCAAGTCAGTAACATTCCCCGTACTTCACTCGGCAAAATACGGCGAAAAGAGCTTCAGAAATTGGCAGCGGCATTAATGGGGGACTAAATTAATGGGATATTAAAGTCCTGCCCTGCGGAAAATGGCATCCACATTCCGGGTATGGTGATCAATATTAAAAGCCTCTGTAATATCTTTTTCACCAAGGTGCCCGCATATCTCATTATGGCTGCTCACCAGCTCCCGAAATGATTTTCTCTGTTCCCAGGCTTCCATGGCAAGAGGCTGAACGAGATCATAGGCATCTTCACGTGACAGTCCCTTTTCTATAAGCATAAGTAGCAAGCGTTGCGAGTAAACCAAACCATGGGTGTTTTCAATATTGGCTTTCATATTATCGGCATGGACCACCAGTCTATCGACCACTCCGGAAAAGCGATGCAGCATATAGTCCAGTAAAATAAGGGCGTCCGGGATTATAATACGTTCGGCTGATGAATGGGAGATATCCCGCTCATGCCACAGTGAAATATTCTCAAATGCTGTCACCATGTAACCTCTGAGAACTCGTGCACAGCCGGATATATTTTCTGAGCTGACCGGATTCCGTTTATGAGGCATAGCTGAGGAACCTTTCTGCCCTTTTCCAAAACGCTCTTCCACCTCACGGGTCTCGGTTTTCTGAAGATGTCGAATTTCAACTGCTATTTTTTCCAGTGAAGCTCCAATCAGAGCAATTGTCGACATATAATGGGCATGTCGATCACGCTGAAGCGTTTGAGTGGAGACCGGAGCAGGAGACAGTCCAAGATATTCACAAGTATACTCCTCTACCTCAGGCGGAATGTTGGCAAATGTTCCGACAGCTCCGGATAATTTCCCAAACTCCACATCGGCTGCCGCTAATTCGAAACGCTTCACATTGCGTTTCATCTCTTCATACCAGAGAGCACATTTCAGTCCGAAAGTGGTTGGCTCGGCATGTACCCCATGGGTGCGCCCCATCATAACGGTATACTTATGTTCCCTGGCCTTATCCGCAAGCACCGAAACAAATCGGTTTAAACCTTCATAAATCACCTTGTTGGCTTTTTTCAACCGAACACCCAAAGCCGTATCAACCACATCAGTGGAAGTCAGTCCATAATGAATCCACTTTTTTTCCGCGCCGAGCGATTCGGATACTGATCTTGTGAAAGCAACCACATCATGGCGTGTTTGCTCTTCGATTTCATGAATCCTCTCCACATCAAATCTGGAGTTTTCATACAACTTCCTGACATCCGCTTCCGGAATAATACCCAGGCGACTCCATGCTTTACATGCTGCAAGTTCAACATCCAGCCAGGCCTGAAATTGATTTTCTTCTGTCCATATGGAAGCCATTTGCTTCCGTGAATATCTTTCTATCATAATATATAACTACTAGTAAACACCGTTATTAAAAAGAAGTATTCTCTTGCGTTGAGGTATTACCGGAATCTTCCTTGACCTTGACTTCAACCCTTAGCAACCGGTTATTATCCATCTCATATACTTTCAACTTTAAACTCCTGAATTCGACAGTCTCTCCCTCTTCCGGAATTCGCTCCAACAGATAGTAGATCAGCCCACCCAAAGTCTCATATTCATCATCATCAGTTGTCAAATCCATAGAGAGGATATCGGCCATATCATCAAGATCGATTTTAGCATCGAACAGATAGTCTCCTGATTTGTTCCTTGTGAATAACTCTACCGGTTCGGTTTGTTCATCCGTAATTTCACCGATAATTTCCTCAAGAACATCGTCCAGTGTGATGACCCCTTCGGTCCCCCCATATTCATCCACTACAATAGCAATATGTGTCTTTTGTTGCTGAAACTCTCGCAGAAGGTCATCCAGCTTTTTTGTTGTTGGTATAAAAAGTGCTTTTCGGGCAAGCGTCTTCCAGTTAATGGTCGCTTCACCCAGTTCACTGTTGATATAGGGGAGCAAGTCTTTTGAGTGAATGATCCCGATGATATTATCCAGATCGTTTTCATAAAGAGGAAATCTGGAAACTCCCTTTTCCCGAATAAGATCCAGAACCTCCTGTAAAGTATTACCAGTATTTATTGCAGTCAGGTTGACCCTGGACGTCATGATCTCCCTTACATACGTATTGCCAAACTCGATGACATTTTCAATGATTTCCCTTTCATCTCCATGTATGGA
>PWFZ01000282.1 GCA_003555185.1 Balneolaceae bacterium
AAGTTATAGCCCGCAACAGTCCGGATTAAACGTAAACGGAGAGATCCGTGGGATACAGGCGTTTACACGGTCAGACGGCCAGCGAATGATGGCCATCGCACGCTACAATGATACTCCTGTTTTTGTTAGGGTGATCAATTAGCTGTTTTTTTTTTCAATAATACAAATTGGTAGGGCTCTAGAGGAATTTCTCCCATAGATGAAAATGATCTCTCTGTATAAAAGTCCGTCAGTACTTGTTTTTTACCTAAATTTTGGATCAATAAATCAGGTGTGATTGCGACGGAGTGTTCACTGAAATTTCCTGTAAATAGAATTTTGTCATCATCATCACCTCTGCTGAAACTAAAAAGATGCTTTGATTGCGTATCATGAAAATGAGTAGGTGATTCACCAATTTGTTTGTTTGACGTTCGGATATTGATCAATTTCACCATGTTGGAAAACATTCTTCCACGATGATCATCTATTTGATCAATTTTTGAAAGTAACTTTTCATCTGCCTCAACTCTGTGCACCCATCTTGAATCAGATTTCTTATGATCATTTTGTTTATAGCTGTAATCATTCAATAAAGCTAGTTCATCTCCCAGATAGATAAGTGGAATTCCTCCAATAAACATCGTTACAGCATACATCAGGGTCATTCTTTTAATCGAAAGCTCACATTCGTTAGGATCGTCATTTTCGACTCCTTTTTCCAATCCGGTAAGGGATGCTGCCATTCCGCAGATTCTCATGTCATCGGTATCGGGATTGAATTGAAACGCTTCACCTCTTGAAAAAGAACCGGGAAACTCACCCGAATAAAAACGATTTAAAAAAGAGCGATGGTCATGTCCGTTTATTCCAAGCTCGGCTGCATCCTCATCAGAAAATGTCCAGCCAATATCATCATGACTTCGAACATAATTCACCCAAGATGTACTATCATCAATTTGAAACCTGGATTTCATGGAGAGATGGAGTAGCTTCGTATCACGTGTGGCAAGAGCTTCCCACATCAAAGCCATTAAAAGGGGGTTGTACGAAAGTTCACATTCATCTTCGGATATATAGGTATTAACAAAATCCGGATGGACAATTGCCTCAGACTTGAATACAACAGCAGGAGCGGCAATATTTGTAATACCGTTAAGTGCTTTCACCAAAATATGTGCATCATTCTGGTTTTCTGATGTTGTGCCCATCTTCTTACCTGTAAACGCGATCGCATCAAGCCGGAGTACTTCCACACCTTTATTAGCTAAAAAGAGCATTTCAGATGCAATTGCCCTGAACACATCTGGGTTGCTGTAATTGAGATCCCACTGGTAGTTATGAAAGGTTGTCCAAACCCAGTGTTTGGTTTCATCAACCCATGTAAAACTACCCCGTCGGGTGTCAGGAAATATTTCGCGCAAGGTAGCATCATATTGATCAGGTATTGTTCTGTCAGGAAACATGTAGTAGTAATCCTGAAATTCCTTATCACCGGAAAGTGCTTTTTTTGCCCACGTGTGTTCGTTTGATGTATGATTAAAAACGAAATCAGCCACCAACGCTATATCTTCTTTTCGAAGATTTTTGGCAAGTTTTTCTACGTCGCTGATGGATCCCAGGTCTTTGCGAACGGTTCTGTAGTCACTTACGGCATAACCACCATCATTTTCACCATCAGGACAATCAAAAAAAGGCATCAGGTGAAAGTAATTGATCTTAAGTTTTTTGAGATAGGGAATTCTCTTGTTTAACCCATTAATGTTATCAGCAAAAAGATCTGCGTATGCTACAGCGCCAATTACATTTTCGCTGCTGTGCCAGTTGGGGTTTTTACTTCTTTTCAGGTCGTGCTTTTTGAGATCATCAGAACGATTTTTATACGTAACTATGGCACTTTTGAAAATCTCTTCGAGATGGTAGAAAAAGTCAGCCCGGCTGCCATAAAGGGTTGATAGGTGACCAAAAATAGCGGGATATTCATTCTCAATTCGTGTTAGAAGCACGATTTGGTCAGACTTGCTTAATGACTTCAGGTATGGTTTTAGACGTGATAGGAGCTTGTTGTAGCACTGTCCAGCTTGACTTTTCATAAGGGAATGAACGACTTAGAAATTCTTTTATTAGCTAAATAACTTTTTCGAGTAATGACTTATTGGGATCTGGTATTCCGCCTTTTTGTTCTGCAACCCAGCCAGCATATTGATTGGACTTTTTTAACGCGGTTTCCCAATCTGTTTTTAGTAATGTGTGGTGTATGAAACAAGCCCAAAAAGCATCACCGACACCGACAAAGTCTCCGGTAGATTTATTAATCTGAACAGCAGGTTCATGAATTTTTGTACCATCTCTATGATAAAAGCTGCACCCATCGCCGCCTTTTGTGATAATGATTCCGGTCAGGTTAAATGTATCCATAAAGTGGTAAGGCGTCTCCATTTGAAACGAGTGGGAAATTTGTGTCCATTCAGATTCATTAAACTTTGCGAAATCACTATGATGAAGCGAAAATTTAATGACGTCTTCATTCACAAATGGGGGGCGAAGGTTTAGGTCTAAAAACCTCAGCGTTGATATAGGAAGAGAATTCAGAATTTCAGTTATACTTTTCTGATTCGAAGTGCTACGCTGAGATAGTGTGGCAAATGAAAAGGCATCTGCGGACTCTGAAAAAGTCAACAATTCTTCAGTAGCCGGGATATAATCCCAGGAAACATTTTCATTGATCGTGTAGCTGGGTTCGTTGTTCTCATCAATGTGGACGGTTACAGTTCCTGTCTTTTTATTATTTCGATAGACGAACTGTGTGGGGGCATTCACATCGTTAATCAACTGTAATAAATCATCACCATCATGATCCATCCCTATAGCACTTATCAGGTAGGAGTGATGGCGCAGGTAATGCAGGTGTACGCTTACATTGAATGGAGAACCACCGGCTCGTTTATAATCCGGAAATTGATCCCATAAAATTTCACCAAAGTTTAAAATTATTTGGTCTTTGTTGCCGTATCGTATCATATATGTTTGTTAATCAATTCAGTTTCAATTCATTACCAGAAGTAACCTACAATTAATGCTGTGAGCGCTAGAAGTATCATAGACTGAACTCTGTAGTTTTTCCACCATGCCATTCCTTCAAGTTCCTTTGTTTCTTCATCATACAATTTCTTGCTCCACGTATACTTCTCAATTACTTCAGGATCCGGTGCCTCTGTATTTAAACTTACACCTATCATAATAGAGCCATTTATTAGTAATAGAACAAAGCATGCATACAGAAAGTGGATATCCATCAATCCAAAAATTTCATTTGAAAAGAAGCCAATGATACCAAGCGGTATTCCGATTGCAAGAGTATAAAAAGCTCCGTGCCGGTTTGCCCGTTTCCAGAAAATACCCATAATAAAACAGACTACGATAGGCGGTGTGATGTATGCAAGGATAGATTGTAAATACGTCCATAGAGTGTCGAACTGAATGATTTGTGGTGCCCACAGAACGGCAAAAATCATGAAAAGAAATGTGACAAGCCGGCCAATATTTACCAGTGAGGCTTGAGAGATATCGGGTTTATAGTATTTCACAAAATCCATGGTGACAAGGGTAGATGCGGAGTTCAGAGTTGAATCAATACTCGACATAATAGCGGCAATCATTGCAGCAATAATGAACCCTCTGAGTCCTACTGGTAGTAGATCAAAAGTCAGCGTTGGGAAAACGAGATCGGGATTGGGTAGATCAGGATAGAGAACAATAGCAATGGTTCCCGGCAGTACCATCAAAAACAGAACAGGAAGTTTTAACAGCCCGGCAAAAAGAGCTCCCCATCGTCCGTGATTTAAATCCTTTGCCCCCAAAGTTCGCTGGACAATAAATTGATTGGTTGCCCAGAAGTAGAATCCGATAATGAAAACACCCGTGAATAGTCCAGGCCAGGGGAGGAACGAGTCATCGGCCGGTAAAATCAAGTTCAACCCATTTTCAGGGGCAGCATTTACCAGCTGATCCCAGCTATCGAGTTGGCCAAAGGCAAGGAATGCGATTACGATAGACCCTATAATAAGTATTACGGCCTGAACGGTGTCTGTTATCACTACGGCTGTTAGGCCACCGAAAATAGTATAGACACCGGCTAGTACACCAAGAATTGCAATTGGAATCCATATCGGTGCTTCGGGATAAAGCATTTGCATTACAATTCCTCCTGCGTATAAACCCGCTGCGGCATCTATAAACATGTTGGCAAAAATAGTAAATCCGGAAAACATAACTCGAGATCTGCGATCGAACCGGGTTTGAAGAAACTCCGGCATTGTATATACTTTGGATTTCAGGTAGAAAGGGAGGATGAAGAAGACAAAGAAGATAAGGATTAGTGTTGCTGCCCACTCATAGTTAAAGACCGCTATTCCTCTTGCATATCCTTCACCTGCGAGTCCAACAAAAGAGCTGCCGGACATATTGGATGCATAAAGAGAGAATCCGACGAGAGGCCAGACCAACCTACGACCGGCTAAAAAATAATCTTCAGAATCTTCTGTTTTACGTCCTACCCAAAATCCAAGTATAAGAGCTCCAACGATATACCCAATAATGACAATCCAGTCGAGCAGTTCAATTTGAAAATCAGCCATAAAATATTTCACTAATATTTATTGGATATCTCTTAAAATCGCATCCAGTTTTATTTTATTCGACATATTTACTGAAATCAAAGCTACAATGCAATAGCTTAAATCGAATAAATGGGGATGGTTATGGCCAACTTTACATAGTTGTTACTCTCTTCTCATTGCATATTCAATTCCACCCCAAATATGCTCTAAAAAAAGCTCCTCGGAGTAGGACTCAATTGTATGACCAAGTGCGGTGTAGAATGATCGTCCACCGTCATATTCATGATACCATGCAACAGGATGGTTACCGGGATGGGCGCTGCCTTCATAGCTATCTGTATCTAATGATATCAATACATTTACGTTCTCATTCATGTCCTTAAAGTTGTACCATTCGTCAGCTCGTTCCCAGGTCTTAGGTAACATTGAGGTTGATAAATGATCATGACTATGAACGTTCAAAGATGCGTCTCTTACATTGGGATTATTGGGATGGCTCTCGAAATAAGCGCCTACGAGTTTATTATACCAGGGCCAATCGTATTCGGTATCTGATGCAGAATGAATTCCGACAAATCCGCCACCGGATTGTATGTATTCCTTAAATGCGCCGCGTTGATTATCGTTAAACACAGTTTCTGTGGTGTTTAAAAATAGTACTGCGTCATAATTCAGCAGATTTTCTATAGTGAAATAGGAAGCATCTTCCGTAGATGTTACAGATACATTATTCGAAGAAGCAATGTTAGTAATAGCTTCATGACCCGCTTCAATGGAGTCATGGCGCCAGCCTTCAGTTTTTGAAAAAATCAGAATTTTTCCGTTTGTATCATTTATTTCAGTACTCGTGGTCTTTTTTTCGTTGGCACAGGCACTAAGAAATAGGCCACTAACTGTTAATAGAATCAATAATGATAAATATTTCATGGTCATTTGAATTTAATAACTCTAGTTTGATAAAATCTTTTTTTGATCAAAATGTTTAATCAAATTTTTTAATTCTTCCTGAGTAGAAAAGAAATTGATTTTATTTTCACTTATTTCTGCAATACAGCCACATTTAGGAGCAATTATGGATCGTCGGTAATTTATAGCCATTTCAACTCCCCCGGAGGCTAATACTTCTTTATAATTAAATAATACACAGTCTGCACTATTAAAGAAAAGAGGTACATTCTTTTCAGGAACAAAATTTGGTAAGATATTGGTGTTATGTCTTTTACTGCACTTACCTTTAATCTTTCTGAAGTATTTCAAGTGCCCTTTTTTTACAGGACCCGCCACTAACAAACGCTTGTTCTTGGGTAACTCAGAAAATAATTCGCATACTTCTTTTATTCTTTTTTGACTGTTTATATTGCCAAACATCAGGAAAATCTGATCACTCTTTTTCAGATCTAAATCGTACTCTTTATTAAGTTTCTTAATGGCTTTTTCACGGCTGATTATCTCAGCAGGAAATGAAGGGTGATAAGTTATTCGGAACTTGTCTTCAGGTATCTTAAAATACGAGCTTACCTCAGGAATTACCGATTCACAATGAACTAATAACCGATCGGCATTATCTGCCATCCATGATCGAATGTATCTGTTGAACCGTTTATATCGATTGTGTAGTGGTTTCTTGTTATGAACAGTCCAAATAATTTTACCGCCCATCTTTTTAAAAATCATCAAACAGATGAGTTTGAACGAGATAGAAAAAAGATCCCAGCCATCCTGACAATCAAGCCAATGATAATGAATTAAGGTGTTTTTTTGCTTGTACTGTAATCGAATATAGTTCAGATGACTGCCCGGCTTGTTGAAAATCAATTCAGCGTCATCAAAATACTCTTTGTATTGAAGGTATAAGTAGTCTGATTTCTTATTGTTAAATTGAATCTCAGGTATAACAAACAGTTCAATCTTGCCTGACCCCATGAGTTCAGTATAAATATCCTTTAGATTCCCTTGTGATTTAGTCATGGATATCTTCTTAAAAATAGAATTGTAGTCCAATGGAGTGTGATGTGCCAAACCCTGTTCGGAATGGAACCAAAGCATAATTGACTCTAATGGGATCAATAGCCATTCCTAACCCAAAGCTGAATGGTCTCTCAGTGGGACCCCATTTGTAACCGGTTTGCAAAAAAAAGAGATCTGCAATATCTGCACTCACTGCTACTGCTAAAAAATTCCGTCCTTCATCCTGATCAACAAAATCTGTGCTTGATGTATCGGTAAGTGGTACTATATAATCTGCATGAAGAGATAATAGAATGGGTAAGTCATTTTGTCCGGGTGTGGTAAACTCAACCATATGCGCCATTAACCCTGCTTTAAATGTTGCCGGCAATTCAGTAGATACATTATCCAATTCCTCCATCTCACCAATATTCTGGAACACCGTTCCAATACGAACTCTTTCGTCAAGAAATGAACCCGTTAACCCGGTAGTAAAAGCATAACCGTTTGCCCTAAACTGAAACACCTCCTCACGTAAATAGTGTGCAGTAATTCCGGCTGAAAAAGGTCCCAACTTATAGGCCGCTGATGCGGTTAACGATAAATAACTGATAGAAAAATCACCTTGAGATGGACCGGGCTGATCTCTTGCCTGAAATCCATCAGACCGTGAATTGTAAACTCCAAATCCTATTGCATAAGAATCATTTAACAAATTGACAGATGCGAATTGATTGTCAACATCTGCTACCCAAAGTGTGTAGTTAAAATCAATGCTCGAAGATGTATCAAGGACCAATAGTGCGGGATTTGAATAAATAGCGGATGATCCGGTAGGCGTGGCAGCAGTAGCTTCACTTAGTGAAAGCAACCTTGCTGAAGGTCCAATATTCAGAAAATCCATACCACTTCCGGTATCCCGGTTCTGGCCAAAAAGATCACCCGAAACCAACAGTGTGATGATTACTAATAATATAAATTGTCTCATATGTGTAATCTCAATGAAAAGTCATATTTGGTTCAAAAACCACCAGGTTCGCGCATTAGTGCGTAATCAATGCCCGGCGACAGCTTGTCTAATGATAAATGTAATGAAAAACTCTGTAATGGAAGCAAATTCCCGGGCTGATACAAAATTTGACCCTGATTTAATAAAACAGATGTTAACAGCTTTGGGATGAATTTACAACCAGAATAAGATTGACCGGTAAACCGCTTTTTTAATTGCATTTAAAACAGAGTTGGTTTAGCTTTGAGGCATGCAATTAGCGAATAATCATATCAATTGGTGGTGGCCGAATAAAACATATTTGGCAGTGGAATCGATATGATTGAATGTTTTTAATGAAATTTTTAAAAACCCACTGCAGTTAACTGTAGTGGGTTTTTTTATGTAAACAATATGACATTATCTGAATTTAAAAAGCTTGCAGAGACATATACTGCAATTCCTGTATCGCGAAGAATGCTTGCTGATGTTCTTACGCCCGTTTCACTGTTTTTATCCATCAGACAAAATGCAGAGTACCCATTTCTGTTCGAGTCAGTTGAGGGTGGGGAGCATTTGGCGAGGTATTCCTTTCTGGGAAAAAACCCATATCAAGTGCTTCGGTTCGATGGTGACTTTGTAACGCTCACCGAAGGGGATGGTGAACCTATTTTATTAGACGCGCCCTATTTTGAAGCATTGGAGAACTTAACAACACAACATTCAGAACCAATACTGCCTGACTTGCCACGACTCACAGGTGGAGCCGTTGGATTTTCATCTTACGATACCGTTCGGGAAGTTGAAAACCTTCCCAATGTACCGGAAAGTGATCACGATCTGCCGGAGGCAATCTGGTCATTTTATGATGAGGTGTTTGCTTTTGATCATGTGAAGCAGCAGATCGTGCTTATGAAAACCGTGTTTGTTGATGGTGAATCAGATCTTGAAAAACTCTATAAAGATGCACATAAGTCATTGCAGAATATGGATAAAGTGGCTGTACAAAGCGTAAATCCAATGGAAGCTTTTTCTCTGGACGCAAATAAGCTGAAAAGCAATTTGAAAAAAGAGCGTTTTCATGAAATTGTTGAAAAAGCGAAGGAGTACATATACGAAGGGGATATTTTTCAGGTAGTATTATCACAACGGTTTGAGGTTCCTTTCGAAGGGGACCGATTTACACTTTACCGCGCACTGCGGATGGTAAACCCATCTCCGTACCTATTTTTCCTGGAATTCGGTGAATTTTCACTTGTGGGTTCCTCCCCGGAAGTTTTAGTACGGGTTACTGACGGTGAAGCACGATTGCTGCCCATTGCAGGAACCCGTCCACGCGGCAAGGATCATGAGGAAGACCTGGCGCTGGAAGTGGACCTGAAAAATGATCCTAAAGAGATCGCTGAGCATATTATGCTTGTTGACCTGGGTAGAAACGACCTTTCACGGGTTTGTCAGCCTGGATCGGTACACCTTGAACGGAATCAATCCATTGAGCGGTTTTCTCACGTGATGCATATTGTTTCAGATGTGGTTGGGGAAATGCAGAAAGGAAAATCTTCCGTACATGCTCTGCAACAATGTTTTCCGGCGGGAACTGTAAGCGGTGCACCTAAAATTCGGGCAATGGAAATTATTGATGAACTTGAACCCACAAAACGCGGTCCCTATGCAGGTGCTGTTGGTTATTTTGACTTTTCGGGTAATATGGACACATGTATAGCCATTCGTACCATGTTGGTTACAGACGGCTCAGTTTTTATCCAGGCAGGAGCCGGAATTGTGGCTGACAGCGATCCAGATAAGGAATTTGAAGAAACAAAAAGTAAAGCCGGGGCTTTAGTTGATGCCTTAAGCCTGGCTTTGGAAATAACAAAATGATCTTAGATTTGAGGTTTCCTCAAGGCTCATGACTCTCGACTTCAGAATAAACTATGAATAAGCAAAAAACGATTCTCTCAGGTATTCAGCCATCAGGTAAACTGCATATTGGCAACTATTTTGGTGCTATGAAACAACATATAGCCATGCAGGAGCAGGGCGATGCCTTTTATTTTTTGGCGAACTACCACACGCTGACGTCATTAAGTGATGGCAACCTTCTGCAAGAAAACACGCGGGATGTGGTTTTAGATTACCTGGCATTAGGTCTTGACCCTGATAAATGTACATTTTTTGCACAGTCTGATGTACCTCAAACCACAGAACTTGCATGGATACTCGGTACTCTTACACCGGTATCATTGATGGAGAAAGGGGTTGCGTACAAGGATAAAGTAGCAAATGGACTCAGTCCGAATATTGGGCTTTTCACCTATCCGATTCTTCAGGCAGCTGATATACTTATCTACCACTCGGATATTGTACCTGTTGGTGAGGACCAAAAACAGAATATAGAAATTGCCCGAGATTTAGCCGGTAAGTTAAACCGTGCATTTGGCGATGATCTGCTAAAGATTCCTGAAGAGCATATTGTAAAATCTGTAGCAACCGTTCCGGGTGTCGATGGTCGTAAAATGAGTAAATCATACGGTAATACCATCGATATATTTGACGAAGGGAAGTCCTTAAAAAAACGGGTAATGTCTATACAAACAGATTCTAAAGCACTGGAAGACCCCAAAGATCCGGATCTTTGCAATGTTTATGCGTTGATTAAACTTTTCGCCGATGAAAATACACGAAATGAAATAGCTGATAAATATCGCTCAGGAGGATATGGCTATGGTCATGCAAAAAAGGAACTTCTTGGTCTGATAACAGATTACTATGCTGAAGCTCGGCTCAGGCGAAAGGAGCTGGAAAAAAATCCATCATACATTAATGATGTGCTAACTGAAGGTGGTAAAAAAGCACGACTGCGGGCTGAAGAAGTGATGGAGCCGATTCGTGAAGCAACGGGCTTGTTTAGAAGCTTTAAGTACTGAAAAACTTCAAGCTTCTAAAACTCCACACTGTGGTGAAGTCCTTGAAGTGTTTGAAATCTTGCTGAAGGCTAAATAAAAAAATATACCACCCCCTGCCCCTCCTATTACAGGAGGGGAGTATTTCACTCCAATACTCGATACTTGTTACTTAATACTTACTACTATGATATTAATTATCGACAATTACGACTCTTTTACTTACAACCTTGTGCATATCGTAGCAGGGGTGAGTGAGGATTATAAAGTTATCAGAAATGATGATCTGACTGTGGATGAAATACGTGAATTGAATCCATCAAAAATATTGATCTCGCCCGGACCCGGCCGGCCCGAAGATGCCGGTGTTACGGAAGAGGTTATTCGTGAGCTTGGAAAGGATATTTCGATCTTAGGAGTTTGTTTAGGTCACCAAGCTATAGGGCATGTATTTGGTGCAAAAGTGGTTCATGCTCCGAGTCTGATGCATGGTAAAACTTCTGTAGTGAATCATGACGGGAAAACGGTTTTTAAAGATGTTGGTGAGGGATTTACAGCGACACGATATCACTCACTTGCCTTACAACCCGATAGCATTCCTGATGTACTGGAAGTAACGGCTAAAACACCTGATAACGTAATTATGGGAGTTCGACACAAAACATTTCCAATCGAAGGAATCCAGTTTCATCCGGAAAGTATTCTTACTTTAGAAGGTCCGAAAATTATTCAGAACTGGTTGAAAATGACATTAAATAAAGTCGCTCAATTAACTGATAGCTAAATGTTTACAGATATACTCGAGAAGATTTCTATTAGAGAAGAATTATCATCTGAGGAAGCATCTTCAGCTCTGCAAAAGATCGTTGACGGAGAAGTTTCGAACGAAGAGGTTGCTGCTTTTTTATTTGGAATGAGAATTAAAGGCGAGTCTGTTTCAGAGCTCACCGCGTTTGTGAAAGTAATGAGAAATGCCGCAACTTTGGTTGATGTAGATACGAAAGGTGCAGTAGATCTTTGCGGAACCGGGGGGGATAAATCCGGTACGTTTAACATTTCAACAGCAGCCATGTTCGTAGTTGCCGGTGCCGGTATACCGGTATTAAAGC
>PWFZ01000308.1 GCA_003555185.1 Balneolaceae bacterium
GTTCGATTGTTAATATTTTCTATTATCTAAGGAAGAAGTCTGAGGCTGTCCAAAAAGGTTTATTCCATTATAAACAGCTTAAATAATTTAGGTTTCTCTTTTGTGACTCACCCTATTTCCCTCTCTATCGAATAGAGAGGGATTTAATGTCTAAATTATTTAAGCTTCTTTACATATTAAATTACTTTTTGGACAGCCTCGACTTGTACGTTCAAGATTTAATTATCGAACTCAGGCTAAAATGTATGTATGATAATTCCTGATTTTAATTTAGGCTCGAACCATGTGGATTTTGGTGGCATAAGTTCGCCCTGATCCGAAACATCAACAAGCTCCTCAATACTGGTAGGGTACATGCTTATTGCCAGGTCTACTTTCTCAGAATCTACAAGGTTTTCAAGCTCTTCCGTTCCACGAATGCCTCCAACAAAGCCAATATTATCGTCTGTCCGGATATTTCGAATTCCAAAAATGGGTTCCAATACGGATTTTTGTAAACGGGCAGCATCCAGTTTCGATACCACATCTTTTCCTTTGGCAGATGGCAGCTCTGTTTTCCACCATTTTCCATCAAAATAAAGTGAAATGTACCCTTTCTCTGAAGGCGATTTCTCGTCCGTTTCTTTGAGCTCGAGTTGTGAGGTTAACTGCTTAAACTGTTTCTTTGTAACAGCTTTAATTACCCGGTTATAGGGCAAAATTTTCATCTGGCTCATGGGAAAGAGAACCACTGGAAAGTAGTCATATTCTGCTTCGCCGGGGAATGATCTGTCGCGTTCCCGCAGATTTTCTGATACTCGTGAAGCGGCTTTACATCGATGGTGTCCGTCAGCGATATAAAGATTTTCTACTTTTGCGAAAGCCTCTGCAAAACCGGCAGTTTTAAATGTTTTCCATATTTTATGTGTCACTCCATCATCTCCTGTATGCTCGATGAAGGGATCTTCTGTCAGAACCAATTTTTCAACCAAAAGAGACAGTTCTTCTGAATCTTTATACGTGAGCATAACCGGTTCAGCGTGAGCCCGCTGCGTTTGAATATGGCGTG
Organism: Balneolaceae bacterium; assembly: GCA_003555185.1. GTDB lineage: Bacteria > Bacteroidota > Rhodothermia > Balneolales > Balneolaceae > SW132. The sequence goes on from PWFZ01000308.1 coordinate 1,049, forward strand.
TTCGGTCGTCTTCCTTGTCGGGACGGGTAAGCTCGTGCTTTAAAATTACATCATTATCATAATCCTGAACAGATGCGCAGGTGAAAACTCCCGTCTGTGTGTGCGAGTCTGTTTGGAGCTGATAAATGTAGATCGCAGGTTTTTCGTCCTGTTCCATTTCACCCGAACGAAGCAGGTCATATAAATTGGAGGCCCCTTTTTGATAAACAATATCGCTGTTAAATGCTGTGCCTTTTGGAAGATCGATTTCCGGGCGTATAACGTGCAAAAAGTTGAGCGGTTTGTTTTTTGCGATGTGTGATGCCTCTTCAGCATCCATTACGTCGTAGGGAGGGCTTGCGATTTCGTCAACACGATCGGGTTTAGGTAACCAACCCTTGAAAGGATGAATAATTGCCATTTAGAACCGTTTGATTTTGTATTTTTTGGTGAGGTAAAGTATACGAACTCTTTACCTTTTCAACATATTGAAATCTAAGCTTAATTAGACAGGATAATAACTTATGGCTAAAGAAATGGAAAAGAATGGAGATCAGCTCAAACCGGATCAACAACAGCAGCTGCTTTTTGTGATGTTGATTCAGCAGCACGAACAAATTGCTATGATGGGAATGGGGAAAATTGTGAATCCACAGACCGAAAAAACAGATCGGGATTTAAAATCAGCGAAGTATGCTATTGACACTCTGGTGATGCTGGATAAATTTACGGAAGGAAATTTATCGAAAGAGTTAAAGGAATATCTGACACAAACGTTAAACACACTTCGGCTTAACTATGCTGAGGAGAAGAAGAAAGGCGATTCTGACAAGAGCGAGTCCTGATTTGGAAACCATTACTGCTGCAGGTGGAGCTGTTTATAAAAAGATAAATGGCTCTGTTCAGCTTCTACTCATCTACAGGAATGGAGTGTGGGATCTGCCGAAAGGGAAGCTCGAAGAAAATGAATCTGTAAGGGAGTGTGCTGCCCGGGAAGTAGCAGAAGAGGTAGGCGTTTCACAACTGCCGGAAATTGAATCAAAGCTAACCGATACCATTCATTACTATACGATAAATGGAACCGGGGTTAAAAAAATCACGCATTGGTATGTTATGCAGTTTCGTGATTTTGAGAGTGAATTCAGTCCACAGGAAGAAGAGGGGATTACAAAAGTAGAGTGGCATGATCTTGAGAAAGCAAAAACAATGGTTGGGTACGATAACCTGGAACTTGTGATTGCGGAAGTTGAAAAATGGCTGCGATCCCGTTAAATCGTGAAGCATGCCTTCGCAAATTTGAAGACGGAAAAAGGGTGCAAAGAAAAGAACTCCCCGCTCCGGTATTTACTTCCAGGCTATGTTATGATTTATATGCCGGCTCTCATCAGACAGCTTTTCTTTGATATTTTGGTGACTTGTCTTTTGGTAGCTCTGCATTAACAAATGTATTCCACTATAGGAATTAATTGGCCTAAAGAA
>PWFZ01000243.1 GCA_003555185.1 Balneolaceae bacterium
CTAGATAAAAGTGATTTAAAATTTATTATAAAATAACCCATGCCCACACTCAAAAACATATCAACTCTTTACACCTGCCGTGACGAAGGCAATCAGTCCGAAGTGCATCCTGTCAAAAACGCAGCGATTGTGTGGGAGGATGGAGAAATTCTCTGGACGGGGAAAGAATCAGAATTGCCGGCAGTTTATAAAGCTAAGGAGGTTCTGGACGCCGGCGCTAACATTGTGATTCCCGGACTGGTAGATTGCCACACGCATCTCTGTTTTGGCGGCTGGCGTGAAGATGAATTTGAAATGCGAATTCAGGGGAAAAGTTATCTTGAAATTGCGAAAGCCGGTGGAGGGATTTTATCAACCGTAACACAGACGCGCGCAGCTTCGGAAGATGAACTGTATGAGAAAGCAGCGGGCTTGCTGGAAGAAATTATGATGACAGGTGTGACTTCCATTGAGTGCAAAAGCGGATATGGATTATCAATGGAGGATGAGCTGAAACAGCTGCGTGTTTATAAGCGCCTGCGAGAAAATTACCCGGTTCATTTAGAATCAACTTTTTTAGGCGCACATACCATTCCGTCTGAGTTTAAAAATGATCGTTCATCTTATATCGACCTGATTATAAATGAGATGATCCCGAAAGTAGCTGAAGAAAATCTGGCATCATTTTGCGATATCTTTGTTGAAGATTCAGCTTTTTCGCTTGATGAAGCACGGCGGATTTTTGATGCGGGTAAAAAGCATAGGTTGATTCCAAAACTTCATGCCGATCAGCTTACTTCGGGCGGGGGCGCGGAATTGGCTGCCGAAGTGGGTGCGGTTAGTGCGGACCATCTCGAGCAGATTTCTGATAATGGAGTTCATGAAATGTCTGATAAAGGAGTGATAGGTGTCACGCTGCCTCTTGCTTCTCTCTACACGCAACAACCCTATTTAAATTGCCGAAGGTTAGTTGATGGCGGTGTGAAGGTGGCTGTGGCCACAGATTTTAATCCCGGATCTGCCCCGAGTTATGACTTGCGTTTGGCGATGATGCTTACCTGTAATCATGGACGTCTCACACCCGCAGAAGCTTTAAAAGGAGCCACAGTTTATGCCGCCCGTGCGATGGGCGTTGAAAAAGAGACAGGATCAATAGAAACCGGAAAATCTGCTGATTTTCTCGTACTGGATGCGCCATCCATAAATTTTTGGCTCTATCATCATCAGGCCAAAAAACCGGAGAAGATATTTTTGAAGGGGAGTGTCCTTGCGTAACTTAGAATTAAGTCTTCCACAAATTTTAATCCGGTAGTTTGATAGTACTTTTCATTTGGTTTTTTATTGGTTTGTTGGCGCTAGTTGGGGGCGCTGAACTGCTTGTGCGATCGGCTTCTAAAACAGCTCTCTACTTTGGAATTTCCAAGCTTATTGTGGGACTAACCGTTGTTGCATTTGGGACCAGTGCTCCGGAACTGGCCGTAAGTATCGAGGCGGTTTTGAATAATCAGGCTGACTTGATGATTGGAAATATTGTAGGGAGTAATATCGCTAACATATTGTTAATTCTAGGTATTTCAGCGATGATTGTACCGCTGAAGGTCAACGCAGATCTTATAAAATCTGACGTTCCGGTTATGATTGCCGTAACATTAGTATTTATTGGATTTTCCTACAATGGAATAATCACTTTCTGGGAGTCTTTCACGCTTGTGATGCTCCTAATGATCTATTTGATCTATCTTGCCCGTCAAAGCGGTAAAACTGATTTTACGACGAAAGAGGAAAGAGCCAAAACCGGACCGCTATTCTGGAATATTGTAATGGGCATTGTTGGATTGATTGCACTTATTACAGGAGCCCGATGGGTTGTTGGCAGTGCGGTTGAAGTGGCGACAATTCTGGGTGTAAGTGAATTGATCATAGGGTTAACAATTGTGGCATTTGGTACATCTCTGCCGGAAATTGTGACATCGCTTGTAGCCGCGCTTAAGGGTGAGCGGGATATTGCAGTAGGGAGTATAATTGGCAGCTGTATTTTAAATATACTCGCTGGGGTAGGAGTTAGTGGTTTGTTTATTCAGGATGGAATTGTGGTTCAGGATGTTGTACTTCGGTTTGATTTAATGATACTACTTGCAGCATCAGTGGTCTGTATTCCTGTTTTCTTTACAAATCACTTAATCAGCAGGCTAGAAGGGGTGCTCTTTTTCTCTTTTTACAGCGCCTACATTTTATATCTTGTTTTATCCGCAACGAACCATCGTTTCCTCGATACATTCGGTCAGGTGATGTTGATGGTTGTTTTGCCGGTTGCTTTAATTACAATTATTGTGAGGGCACTGTGGGATCTAAAGAGGAGATGGCGGTTTAAAGGAATGTTTAAAGACAGAAAGCCAAATGAGTGATCCAAGACTAAGAGATATAATAGGCGGTAATAACGATGAAAACCCAACGGCAGAAATCATCCTATTTCCGTCAGATGCCGGCGTAAAAATTAATGGCGGCCGAACGGGTGCTGCCGATGCA
>PWFZ01000145.1 GCA_003555185.1 Balneolaceae bacterium
TCAGGTCTCAGTCTTGCCTGGTATTTGATGGAGTCGGAGGTAATAAAGAATAAATCGATACTTCTGCTTGATCGCACCCTTAAGCCATCCAACGATAAAACCTGGTGCTTTTGGGATGACAAACACCTTCCCATGAAAGGACTGATTCACCATTCCTGGGATCATCTGGAGGTAATTGCCCATGGAAAAACGTATTCCGAAGAGCTTCAAAACTACAGTTATCGCTGCATGCGAAGCGTCGATTTTTCTACTACTATTCTCGAACGCGCAAACGGGCACCCATCCATAAAACTGCTTGAAGCTGATTTGAAGGGGTTTGACCACTATGATAACACGGGAATTGTGCATACAAGTGAGGGGTCTTTTCAGGCCGAGTGGGTTTTTCAAAGTGCTCTGAAGCCACCGGGGTTTCACGATCAAAAAGTTGATATCAGTTTAAAACAGCATTTTCTGGGTGTGGAGATTGAAACAAAGGAGCCGCTCTTCAATCCCGGTAAGGTTACGCTGATGGACTTTGATACATCCCAAAAACATGGGCTGACCTTCTTCTATGTTCTCCCCTTTTCCGAAACCAAAGCTTTGGTTGAGTACACTTTTTTTACTGAGAATGTACTATCTATTGAAGAGTACAGGGCAGGAATTAATGCCCACCTGATGGAGCGTTATTCGCTGAATAAATCTGATTACACCATCAGCCGTGAAGAAAAAGGCGCGATACCTATGGAAGATCGGCACTACCCTGCCTGGTACAATCCACGCGTGATGAATATTGGCACCGTGGGGGGACTCACAAAGCCTTCCACCGGATACACATTTACTCGTATTCACCGACATTGTGCGGCTATCGTTTCAGCACTGGAAAAAGGCGAAAATCCACCCACATCAAATGCTTCCAGCTACCGATTCCGCGTGTATGATATGATGCTACTCAGTATTCTGAGTGAAAATCCGATAGAGGGAGTTAGAATATTCAGGGAGCTTTTTAAACGCAATAGTTTTGACCGGATTCTGCAGTTTCTGGAAGAAAAGACGCATCTTGGACAAGAAATTGCCATTTTCGGTTCTCTACCCTACTCTCCGTTTTTCAAGGCTATCTACAAAATGAAACACCGAATTTTAACCGGTGCCTAAATGAGACATCAGTCCGGAGTTCTGAACTTTACGACGGTTCTAACGTCACTGATTTTTATCATTGTTTCTATTTTCTTGCCCGATTTCGCCCGGACTATAGCGCCATGGGTTGTGATACTTTCTGTATTCATAGTGGGAATTCCTCATGGAGCCATCGATCATGTTATTGCTGCTGAGCTATTTGGTCTTAATCAAACATTGAAAGACCATTTACTGTTCTATGGTAGTTACCTGTTGATCATGATTTTCGTGGGTGCTCTATGGATTTTCTTTCCAATTGGCGGCATGATTTTTTTCCTGGCCATATCAATTTATCATTTTGGTCAGGCCGATATGGAAGATTTTCTCACCGAAAACCTCAAAGGCAACTGGGTATTTCATCTTGCAAGAGGTTCACTCATTATTGGATTGATTGTATTTGTAAGAACAGATGAAACCTTTCCCATTATGGCTGAAGCGATGAGAATTGATACATCCACTCTTGCAGACATTTTACCGTCTTCATTCATTACTGTCACCGTTATACTGCTTATCTATATTGCCATTGTCAGTCTTGGAGGATTTACAAAACGAATTAGTCGGTTTGGCTCATTTATGACAGACAGCATTCTTTTGGTCCTGGTATTAATTATCACCGGACCGCTTATTGGATTTGCCATCTACTTTGCATTGTGGCATTCGGCGGGACACATCAACGAAATGAGGGAGTTTTTCGAGTCAAAAAAGAAAACCCTTACTATCCCCCAGTTTTACTGGAAAGCGACACCCTTTACGTTGGTCTCTTTTCTTGGGCTGGCGATGCTGTTGGGAATAAATCAGGCATTTGGGCTGGAAGATCAGTTCCTGTCACTGATGTTTATTCTCATTAGTGTTTTAACCCTTCCGCACATGGTAATTGTTGATAAAATGTATGCTGATAAGAATTTACGGAAGTAGGTTGTGTGAAGTATCTCCCCTTGAGGGGAGACGGTAAAGCCGGATGTTCCCGGCATTACCTGAGGGGTGTCCTGCAAACCATTAAAATTTATATGATGTTTTTACCTGCCAGAGTACGGAGCAGCGCGGAGTTCCTGGCAGAGTTGTGCTGTGTGGATTTAGAAGCCTCAGAATTTCCCTTAACCAATTGCGACTCTTGCAGGAGTCCGGAAAAACACCGTCCACTCTGCCAGGTCGCTAGATTACCTGTCATCACGAGGAATCGGGACTAACTTTTTATTGATGGGACAGACTTATAAACAGAATTTAATTGGAAGGTAGAAAGTTAAGGTACAAGAGGATTCTTGCGCCATCCACGATCATCCGCCAGCCGGCGGAGAGATCCTTACAGAGTTGTGGGGTATGAATTGAGTGCTTCGGGTGTTATTAAGGA
>PWFZ01000457.1 GCA_003555185.1 Balneolaceae bacterium
CAGCCATATCACAGTTGTTGTGGCAAAGCAACAAGAAGAAACTGTAACAGAATAATTAACGAGTAGAACTTTGGGACAAAAAAGTAATCCAACTGGACTAAGACTCGGAATCATCAAAGGATGGGATTCCAACTGGTATTCTGAGGAGAACGAACCGGCAATGTTGCTGGAAGACACGAAATTACGTGAATATCTTTCAGCACGTTTGAGAAACGGTGGCCTTTCAAATGTAGTAATTGAAAGAACACCAAAACGAATTCTTCTCACTCTAAATACATCACGTCCGGGCGTTATTATTGGCAAAGGCGGTGAGCAGATTGAACTGTTGCGTGAGGAGCTGAAAAAAATTACTAACAAAGAAGTACAAATTAATGTTAGTGAGATTAAACGTCCAGAATTGGATTCAAGCCTTGTTGCACAAAATATTTCTCAGCAATTGCAGGCTCGTGTTTCTTTTAGAAGAGCCATGAAAACTGCAATATCATCCGCAATGCGTATGGGTGCTAAGGGAATTAAAATTAAATGTGCCGGAAGATTAGGCGGTGCTGAAATGGCTCGTACAGAACAGTATAAAGAAGGACGTGTTCCTCTTCATACACTTCGGGCAGAGATTGATTATGCCAATGTAACTTCCAATACCATTTATGGATCTATTGGAGTATCAGTTTGGATCTTTAAAGGTGAAGTTATTGGTGATGTTGATTTAACACCGGGATCAAAAACCCAACAAGACAGTGAGCCGGAACGAAAAAGAGGTGGAAGACAAAGAAAATCTTCTAACCGTTCTTCCAAAAGACGAAGTAGAAATTAACCGATTAGTAATTGAATCATGTTAGAACCTAAAAGAATACCAAGACGTCGTGTCCACAGGGACAAACTGAAAGGAAACTCCCAAAGAGGTCATACTCTTGCGTTTGGAAGTTTTGGTTTAAAAGCATTGGAACCAAAGTTTATTACATCCCGACAAATTGAAGCTTGTAGGGTAACTATTGCAAGAACGTTACAACGGGATGGTAAAACGTTTATACGGATATTTCCGGATCGGCCGATTACCAGTAAACCTGCTGAAACAAGAATGGGAAAGGGTAAAGGTGCTCTCGATCATTTTATAGCTGTGGTAAAACCCGGCAGAATATTATTCGAAATTGCAGGAGTTAGTGAAGAAAAAGCGCAAGAAGCATTAAGGCGTGCATCTCATAAGCTTCCAATTAAAACTAAATTTGTGAAACGCCGCGACATTGGGTGAGCATAAAATAAATAGGCAATAACTATGAAAGCACACGAATTACGTGACCTATCACTTACTGAATTGGAAGCAAGATTGGCAGACGAAAAAGAAGCCTTAGTTGAATTTAAATTTAACAAGGCTATTGCGGGACAAATTGAAAACCCGGCTCGTATTAAAAATACGCGTCGAGAAATCACCCGATTAATTACGATTATTAATGAAAAAGTGAGTGCTGAATAAAACTATGGCACAATTAGAAAGAGCTCAAAGAAGAACTAGAACTGGCCGTGTTGTAAGCGATAAAATGGATAAGACTATCACTGTTGCAGTTGATCGTCAGATTAAACATCCCATTTATGGCAAATTCATAACTAAAACAACTAAGTATTTTGCACATGACGAAACAAATGATGCAAATGAAGGAGATACCGTTTTAATTATGTCAACACGTCCTCTATCGAAACGCAAATCTTGGCGACTCGTCGAGATTGTTGAAAGAGCAAAATAAAGATCAATTTGTAGGTAAAACTAATGATTCAAACACAATCAACACTGAATGTAGCTGATAACAGTGGCGCAAGAAAAGTGATGTGTATCAAAGTTCTTGGTGATTCCAAGAGAAGATATGCTCGTATTGGTGATCTTATATCTTGCTCTGTTAAAACTGCAATTCCCGGTGGGAATGTTAAAAAAGGTGAAGTAGTAAAGGCAGTTATTGTTAGAACCAAAAAAGAAATTCGTCGCAAGGATGGTAGTTACATTCGATTTGATGAGAATGCGGCGGTAATTATTAACAAGGAAAATGAACCAGTAGGAACGCGTATATTTGGTCCCATAGCACGGGAACTTCGTGAAAGAAATTTCATGCGTATCGTTTCACTGGCTCCTGAAGTACTTTAAATAACAGCGTTATGCCACGTAAGTATAACAAACAAAGAAAATTACACGTAAAAAAAGGCGATGAAGTTTTATTAATCGCCGGTAACGATAAAGGAAAACGGGGACGTGTTCTCACCGTTTATACTTCAAAAGACAAAGCTCTTGTTGAAGGAATAAACATGAAAACACACCACGATAAACCAACACAAGAAAATCCGCAGGGTGGACGTCTTAAGAGAGAAGCTCCTGTGCATGTTTCAAATGTTATGGTTATTGATCCTACAACAGACGAACCAACAAAAATTGGCCGAAAACGTGTTGAAGAAGAAGGTGGCGGCCGATGGGTACGTTACGGAAAGGTCAGTGGCGAAATTTTAGACAAGTAATTGTAAAATAGAATGGCAGAAGCAAGACTTTATACCTTATACAAGGAAGAAATCGTTGAAAAGCTCACAAAAGAGTTTAAATACGAAAACGTAATGGGCGTGCCCAAATTGAAGAAAATCGTAATCAATGTTGGTTACGGTGATGCAATTAATGATGCAAAGACTCTTGATGTCATTACTGAAAATATTGGGATTATTTCAGGCCAAAAGCCTGTGAAAACCAAAGCTAAAAAATCAGTTTCTAACTTCAAGCTTAGAGATGGGCAGGAGATTGGCTGTAAAGTTACCCTGCGTGGAAAAATCATGTTTGAGTTTCTTGACAGACTCGTAAATCTTGCGTTACCAAGAACTCGTGATTTTCAGGGAGTTCCTAATAAGAGTTTTGATGGCCATGGAAATTATACTATGGGAATTAAAGAGCATACAATATTTCCTGAAATTGATATTGATAAGGCCAAAAAGATTCATGGCATGGATATAAGTTTTGTAACATCCGCCACGACTGACGAAGAGGCTTATACTCTTCTCAAGCACTTTGGAATGCCCTTTAAGAAATGAATTTAAACGCAAAAGCACAGTAAACCAATGGCTAAGAAATCCTGGATAGCACGTAACGAAAAGAGAAAAAGAACTGTAGACAAATATGCTGAAAAGCGTCGTGAGTTGAAAGAAGCCGGTGATTACGAAGGGCTTCAAAAACTACCCAGAGATGCTAGCCCAACCAGGGTTAGAAATCGGTGCAATCTTACCGGTAGATCTCGCGGATATATAAGTAAATATGGCATTTCAAGGATTAAATTCCGTGAATTAGCTTTAAATGGAAAAATACCAGGCATTAGAAAAGCTAGTTGGTAAAAGAGGAAATATATTATGCAAACTGATCCAGTATCTGATTATTTAAGTCGTCTAAGAAACGCACAACGTGCAGGACATCGCCGTGTCGATGTACCCGCTTCAAAGTTGAAGCGTGCCATGACAAAAATCCTTGTTGACAAGGGTTATGTTAACAGATTCATTGATATTACTGATAACAAACAGGGCGTGTTACGGTTGTTTCTCAAGTATGATGCTTATGGACAACCTGTAATTAAAAAAATTAACAGAGTTTCTAAACCTGGACTTCGTAAGTACAGTGTTTCAGAGAATATCCCTAGCTCCTACAATGGACTTGGTATTGTAATTGTATCAACTTCGCAAGGAGTTATGACTGATAAGGAAGCACGAAAATTAAATGTTGGTGGAGAAATACTCTGCACTGTCTACTAAAATAAGAATTTCAAAGTTATGTCTAGAATAGGTAAACAACCTGTACCATTAGCCAAGAATGTAGAATTTAGTATTGGCGCTGATAATATAGTCACTGTTAAAGGTGAAAAGGGTACAGGAACATTGAGGATACATCCGGATATTAAAATTGAGAAAACCGATACAGAGATTTTGGTTAAACGCCAGACTGACTCGAAAGAGCATAAATCACTGCATGGTTTGTATCGTTCTTTAATCAATAACATGATGCTTGGTGTAACTGAAGGATATACCAAGAAACTTGAAATTATTGGTGTAGGTTTTAGAGCTTCATTTTCAGGTGGCGTTCTTGAATTAAACCTTGGTTATTCACATCCCATCTATTTTGTGCCACCAGAAGGTGTTGAAATAGAAGTGGATACAAAAACTAAGAAAACTCCGATGCTATTGATTTCCGGAGTGAATAAAGAACTTGTGGGTCAGGTAGCTGCAAAAATACGTTCTCTTAGAAAACCAGAACCTTACAAAGGGAAAGGAATTAGATATACTGATGAGTATGTGAGACGTAAAGCAGGTAAATCAGCAGCTAAATAATTTAAGATTATAGATCAATGAAAAAGAATAAAGTAAAAAAACAACGTCGCGATAAGATCAGAAGAAGGGTTCGTGCTACTATTCGCGGAACCGCAGAAAGACCACGACTCAGTATCTTTAAAAGCAGCAAACATGTATATCTTCAATTGATCAATGATCGTGATAACATGACTATTACAGCTGTTTCAACAAAAACTGCAGATTTACAGAAAGATCTTAAAGACAAAACTTCTGTTGAATCAGCGAAATTAATTGGTGAAGCACTTGCCAAAGTTGCTGTAGATCAGGGCATCAAAAAAGTGGTTTACGACCGTAGTGGTTATAAATTTCATGGAATTGTCAAGGCAGCAGCTGATGGCGCTCGTGAAGGTGGATTAGACTTTTAAATATATTTTATTATGCCAAAAATTAGAAGAAAACATAATGTACCAGCAGGAAACCTTAACCTTGAAGAAAAACTGGTTCACATTAACCGGGTTTCGAAAGTAGTTAAAGGTGGACGCCGATTTAGCTTTAATGCAATTGTAGTTGTTGGAAACGGTGAAGGAGTTGTAGGCCATGGCCTTGGTAAAGCGAATGAAGTAGCTGATGCCATTCAAAAAGGCTTTGACAATGCAAAGAAAAACCTGATCAAAGTTTCAATGACCAAAACAGGAACAATTCACCATCCTATTGTTGGAAAAAATGGTGCCGGGAAAGTGATTTTACGACCTGCATCTGATGGTACCGGTGTAATTGCCGGTGGTGCCGTTAAGTCATTGTTGGATGTTGCTGGAGTAAAAAATATTCTTTCAAAATCCCTTGGATCATCTAATCCGCATAATATGGTAAAGGCAGCTTTTGAAGCCTTACGTCAGGCAACTGATCCTGTTGAAGTAGCACAGCGACGCGGAGTTAGCGTAAGCAAAGTATTTAATGGGTAATTAATTTTTTAAAAAACTTGTCATGAAATTACACAATTTAGAAGCACCAGCTTCACATAAAAACAGACACCGAGTGGGTCGTGGACAAGGCTCCGGTCGTGGTGAACAGTCAGGTCGTGGTCACAACGGACAGAAATCCAGAAGTGGTAGTAAGTTAAAGCCATGGTTTGAAGGTGGTCAAATGCCTCTGCAGCGACGTGTACCAAAATTTGGATTTAAAAATCCTTTTAGGACACAATATCAGGCATTAAACCTTGATAAAGTCTCAAACTTTATTGAAGCAGGAAGACTTACTGAAACAATTACCGTAGCTGATTTAATTACCTGCGGTTTGTTAGACGATAAGCAAAAAGTAAAACTCTTGGGAAGTGGCGAAATTGATAAAAAAGTATCAATTGAAGTACACGCTAACAGTGGCTCAGCTAAAGAAAAAATTGAAGCAGCTGGCGGCTCTGTATCTATCGTAAAATAATCCTCAATTTCGATCCCAGTATTTAATACCAGATGAGCTTAATAGAAAACTTTCGAAACATCTTTAAAATCGAGGATCTCAGAAACCGCATACTTTATGTAGTGGGAGTATTGATGGTCTACCGAATAGGTACATATGTAACAATGCCAGGAGTCGACGCAAGTATGTTGACGGCTCAGGCAGGTGATGCTTCCAGTTTAATGGGGCTCTTTGACCTCTTTGTTGGAGGCGCATTTTCCCGGGCAGGAGTATTTGCATTGGGAATCATGCCATATATTACTGCAGCAATTATCATTCAGTTGATGGGTGCCGCTGTTCCATATTTCCAAAAGCTTCAGCGAGAAGGTGAAGAAGGTAGACGGAAAATTAATCGTTTAACTCGTTATGGTACTGTTGGTATTACTGCAGTCCAGGCAATAGGTTTTGCCATTAACTTAATGGCGACGTCTCCAAACGCGATTGTGGTTGGAAATTTTGCCTTTATTCTTACCTGTATTATTGTTCTTACAGCCGGTACTACATTCGTGATGTGGCTCGGTGAAAGAATTACAGACAGAGGGATTGGTAATGGTATTTCAATACTGATTATGATCGGTATTATTGCAGCTCTACCTACTGCATTGATGAATGAAATTAATGTGACCAATAATGCGATTATTATAATCGTTGAACTCGCAGGTCTTATACTGGTAATAGCTTCTTGTGTACTGTTAACACAGGGTACAAGGAAGATTCCTGTACAATATGCAAAACGTGTTGTTGGACGAAAAGTTTATGGCGGTACTACCCAGTATTTACCTTTAAGAGTAAATGCTGCAGGTGTTATGCCGATTATTTTTGCACAGTCAATTATGTTTATTCCAAGTACAGTAGGTACATTCTTTCCGGAAAGTGAAAGAGTTCAATGGCTTACAGCATGGTCAGCTGATTTCACAGGAGTCACCTATTCAATCATATTCTTTATTATCTGTGTGTTTTTCACCTTCTTTTACACTGCTATTGCAGTAAATCCAAAAGAGATGGCAGACACCATGAAGCGACAAGGTGGTTTTATACCGGGTGTTAGACCAGGAAAACAAACTGTTGAGTTTATTGATAATATTTTGACAAAAATTACACTGCCTGGATCACTCTTCCTTTCATTTGTAGCGATTCTTCCTGCAATTATTGCAAGGATGGGAGTTACACCAGGGTTTGCTCTCTTTTATGGAGGAACCAGTTTGTTAATTATTGTAGGTGTTGCCTTGGATACATTGCAGCAAATAGAAAGTCATCTAATGATGCGTCACTATGACGGATTTATGAAATCAGGCAAAATTAAAGGAAGAAGAAGAGCCTGATGATTTTTCTTAAAAGTGAATCTGAAATCGATAAAATGCGTGAAGCAGCTCTGCTTGTTTCTCGAACACTCGGAGAAGTTTCGAAGGTTCTGGAACCAGGGATCGAAACAGGTAAACTTGATAGAATTGCAGAAGAATATATAGTTAAAAACAACGCAAGACCTGCTTTTAAAGGATATGGAAGTAAATCAAATCCTTTTCCAGGATCATTATGTATTTCTATTAATGAAGAAGTAGTTCACGGAATACCCGGAAACAGAGTTTTAAAAGAAGGGGATATCGTTTCTATTGATTGTGGTGTAGAGAAAGATGGTTTTTTTGGAGATCACGCTTACACATTTATTGCAGGTGAGTGTGATGATAAAACAAAAAAGTTATTACAGGTAACGCTTGATTCGTTATACAAAGGTATAGATCAGGCAATACACGGTAATAAAATTGGGGACATAGGTCATGCAGTACAAACCTATTGTGAAAAAGAAGGATTCGGTGTTGTAAGGGATCTTGTTGGACACGGTATTGGAAAAGATATGCATGAAGATCCATCTGTTCCTAATTATGGTAAACCAGGGAAAGGTGAAAGATTGCGTACCGGAATGGGATTAGCAATCGAGCCAATGATCACCGAAGGTGATTGGAAAGTTAAAACACTGAGTGATGGCTGGACCATTATTACTGCTGACGGGACAAATGCAGCACACTTTGAACATGATATTATAGTTCGTGAAGGAAAAGCTGAAATTCTCAGTTCTTTTGATTATATTTCCGAGCTAACAAAAAATAAAAATTTAGTTACGCATTATGGCTAAACAAGAGCCAATTAAGCAAGACGGAAAAATTTTAGAAGCTTTACCAAATGCTCAATTTAAAGTTGAGCTTGATAATGGGCATGAAATACTTGCTCATGTATCCGGTAAAATGAGAATGTATTATATAAAAATTTTACCCGGAGACAGAGTACAGGTTGAAATGTCTCCATATGACCTTACAAAAGGTCGAATAACATACCGTTATAAATAAAATAAAATTTTATTTGAGATGAAGACAAAATCATCAGTTAAGAAAAGAAGTTCAGACGATAAGATAGTCCGCAGGAAAGGGCGGGTCTATGTAATTAACAAAAGAAATCCACGTCATAAACAACGACAAGGATAAAATATATTTATTATGGCAAGAATCGCTGGAATTGATTTACCAAAACAAAAACGCGGAGTAATTGGTCTTACCTATATTTTTGGGATAGGTAGAACCACATCCAAAAGAATATTAGATGCTGCCGGTATAGACCACAGTATCAAGGTTTCCGAATGGAATGACGAGCAGGTTTCACAACTTCGTGAGACTATCGAAGCCGAGCTTAAAGTTGAAGGAGCCCTTCGTACAGAAGTTAATGCTAATATACGTCGGTTAATTGAAACCGGTAGTTATAGAGGTATACGGCACAGGCGAGGATTGCCGGTTAGAGGTCAGCGTACACAAACAAACGCGCGTACCCGAAAAGGTAAGCGTAGAACAGTTGCTGGCAAAAAGACAGTCACCAAAAAATAATTATTAAAGATTCCGGTTATGGCTAAAAGACCAAGTAAAGGCGGTGATAAATCTGCCAAAAGAAAAAAGAAAAGACAAATAAGTGATCCAAATGGAATGGCTTTCATTAAGGCTACTTTCAATAACGTTCTAGTGAGCGTTACTGATAGCAATGGGAATGTTCTTTCTTGGTCATCATCCGGGAAAGAAGGATTTCGCGGTTCTAGGAAAAATACCCCATATGCTGCACAAGTTAGTGCAGAAACAGCGGCATCTGCTGCTTACGACATGGGATTAAGAAAAGTTGAGGTTTTTGTGAAAGGTCCTGGATCTGGTAGGGAAGCAGCAATTCGTGCTCTTGCAACCAGTGGTTTGGAAGTCACTTTAATTAAAGACAGGACTCCTATTCCACATAATGGATGTCGCCCACCAAAACGAAGAAGAGTATAACATTTAGATTATAGTAAAATGGCAAGATATAGAGGACCTAAACAAAAAATTGCAAGACGCTTCAGAGAACCGATTTTCGGCCCAAGTAATGCTTTAGAAAGAAAGCCTTACGGACCCGGACAACACGGTAGAAGCAGGTATTCACGTAAATCAGAATATGCTATTCAGCTTGATGAGAAACAAAAAGCTAAATATACATACGGTTTGCTTGAACGTCAGTTTAGAAATACCTACGAAAAAGCAAATGCTCAGGAAGGTGTAACCGGCGAAGTTCTTTTACAATTATTGGAGTCAAGACTTGATAACGTAGTGTATCGTTTGGGTTTTGCCAGAACCAGACGTCAAGCTCGCCAGTTAGTATCACATAAACATGTTGTGGTAAATGGACAATTAGTTAATATTCCATCATTTCATGTTAAGCCGGGAGATGTTATAACAGTTAGACCTAAGTCAAGGAACTTAGAAATTGTTGATGACGCATTGTCAGGTAGCTCTGCAGGTAAATACAAGTGGATTGAATTAGATAAGAAGTCTAAAACGGGCAAGTTTTTGAATATACCCGTAAAGGAAGAAATTCCTGAAAATATCAACGTACAGTTGATTATTGAGCTTTATTCAAAATAAATTTAAACAGTATTAAATAGATCAGCTATGAACAGCTATAGTTTGCAAATGCCCGAATCGTTACAAGTATCTGAAGATTCAGATAACTTTGGAACGTTTATATTACAGCCACTTGAGCGTGGTTTTGGCGTTACTATTGGTAACTCCTTTCGCCGTGTTCTTTTGTCTTCATTACCCGGGTTAGCAATCACAGCCGTTAAAATTAACGGCGTCGATCACGAGTATTCCAGTATTGATGGTGTAAAAGAAGATGTTTACGAAATTATACTTAACCTTAAGCAGGTTCGCTTTAAACAAGTTGAACAAAGTGGCGGTGTTATTAATATTTCCAAAACTTCCGCTGGTAAATTGACAGCAAAGGAGATCGGAGATGCTACTGCAGACTTCGATGTATTAAATCCTGAGATGCTAATTGCCACTCTTTCTGAAGATATTCAACTGGATATGGAGTTGCGTATTGGAAGAGGCAGGGGATATGTACCCGCTGAAGAAATGGAGTCTGATTTCGAAGAAGATATAAATTTGCTTCCAATCGATGCTATTTTTACTCCAATAAAGGCTGTTCAGTTTGATGTTGAAAACGTTCGAGTTGGTCAAAGAACGGATTACGAAAAACTTGTTTTGAATGTAACCACAGATGGTTCGCTAAATGCGAAAGAAGCATTAACCATTGCCGGTAAAATTCTCAAAGAACATATTGAGAAATTCATTACTGAAAAGATAGAAGAGCCTTTTACTCAAGAAGAAGAGGAAGTGGATGCAGAGAAACAACGCATCGCAGGTCTCCTTAAAACAAGTATCGAAGATTTAAATCTTAGTGTTCGGGCATATAACTGTCTGAAATCTGCTAACATTAACTCTATTGGTGAGCTTGTGTCCAGGGATGAGCAGGATCTATTAAAATTCAGAAATTTTGGTAAAAAATCACTCTCTGAATTAGTAGAAGTAATTGAAGAGAAAAATTTAGAATTTGGGATGGACGTCTCAAAATTTCTTGATAAATAAGAGGATTATTAAATGCGTCACTTAGTAAAAGGTAAAAAATTAAGCAGAACTGCTTCTCACAGAAAAGCAACAATGCAGGCCCTGTCTTGTGCGTTGATCAAAAATAAAATGATCAAAACCACAGTGACTAAAGCCAAAGAACTCAGACGTTTTGTTGAGCCGTTAATTACGAAGTCAAAAAACGACACAACACACAACAGACGACAGGCTTTTTCGTTTCTTCAAGACAAAGAAGCAGTTACAATTTTGTTTAACGAAATTGCTCCTGAAGTTGGAGACAGACCGGGTGGATATACCAGAGTATTAAAACTTGGATTTCGTTTAGGTGACAGTACTGAAATGGCTCTCATTGAGTTAGTTGATTTCAGTGATTATGAACCAGAACTGAAGAGTGCTAAGAAAAAGAAAACCCGACGTGCTGGTAAGGCTAATAAGCCTACTAAGGAGGAAGCTGAGGCAGCCAAGGCTGCTGAAAAGTCTAAAGCTGAAGCTGATAAGAAAGAAGATTCAGCTGTTGATTCCTCAGAAGATGTCGATGCTAAAGAAAATGAAGTAAAAAAAGCTGAAGAAGCTTCTGTAAAGGAAGAAGAAGGCACTGAGAAGAAGAAAAAGTCTGAAGAAGACAAAACTTCAGAGAAGTAAAGAAAAAAAAAGTCCAATTATTTTAAAATAAAGTTGGCAAAGTATAAAAAAAGTTAGTAGTTTGTAAGTCTGTCACAAAAACGAAATATATGATTTGTGGCGGTTGAAGTTCTTTGAACATAGTGAAAGAGATAAGCAGATCGTTGAATGAGTCTGGACGGTTCTACAGG
>PWFZ01000146.1 GCA_003555185.1 Balneolaceae bacterium
CCCCCCTGTCTACTGATGCCTTTAACCCCCTCTTTATATATTGAGAAGCGGTGGGGCCAATAGTACCTGTGACACGGATTATGCTGACAGTGCCTGCATTTTCTTCATCATTTGAAAGATTAAGGGTATCCGTATCCTGCATAACAAATGCAGTTCCCGTAATGAACAGAATGGTAGCAACGATAATATTTAGTTTTTTCATCATACTATTACAATCTAACGCTATCATATATGGTTCCAAAAAGAGATTATTCACCTCTTTTTTGTAAACTCATAATACTCAATTCGATAATTAATTTTCAAAAATACATCTCCTATTCCACTAATATTACCTTCAAAGTAACCGGTATTTGTAAAACATCACGTGTCTAACTATTTCCCCTTGCATTTATATCGAAAAAGAGAGAGCTTTCTTGTATGAAATTTGACGCACACAATATTTTTTCTACTTCTCTTCGCCGTCGCCGCCGCTCAGGCGTGTGACTTTAGTGTGTAATATCTAAAAAGTTTTCACAACGCCTGCTTAATTCATTTTGAGCAGGCGTTTTTTTTTGCTTTCCACTTTTTTCAGATGGCAAAATCAAATTTCTACAACCCTCACAAAAATTATAGATCCATGAACCATTTTTTAACCATTGGGGAATACAGCCCCGAAACCATCCAACACTTTATCGACGTCAGTGAGCAGCTACATAAGTCGAAAGAACTAGTTCTTACTTCGAAAAACATAGCATTCATATTCGAAAAACCATCACTTCGAACCAAAGTAGGCACCGAAGCAGCCATTAATCAGTTAGGCGGTAACGTCATTCATGTGGAATCGGACCTCGTTTTATCCAGCGGTAAAGCCGTTCCGTTTAGCTGCAGAGAATCACTTTACGACGCAATGAAAAACCTGTCTCTTTGGTGTGATGCCGTTTTTGCCAGGGTCTACTCCCATCAAACACTGCAGAAAATGAAAGAGTATGGAAATATTCCGGTAATAAACGCGCTATGCGATGATCATCATCCCATGCAGGCACTTGCGGATCTCTACACGCTTCAGCAAACATTCGGAAAGGATCAAAAACTCACCATTTCATTCATTGGTGACGCAAACAATGTGTCATTTTCCTTAATCGAAATTGCGTTAAAGTTTGGTCATACCGTCCATTTTTCTGCACCGGAGAAATACTCCTGGCCTGATGAAACCCTGAATTACTTCGCCCTTTTAGCAACGGAATACAGTGGTTTTTTTATGCAATTCAACGATCCGTTTGATGCCGTCTCCAATGCGGATGCTGTTTATACCGACACTTTTATTTCTATGGGTGAAGAGCATCTGTACGAAGATAAAATCAACCATTTTGAACCTTATCAGATTAATGAAAAGCTTTTCAATGAAGCCGGAAAAGAAGCCGCTTTTATGCACTGTCTTCCTGCTCACCGTGGCGTGGAAGTAACGAACGAGGTAATTGATCATCCCAACTCTTTGGTTTATCAACAGGCTGAAAACCGAATGGTGGTTTCGAAGGGTATTTTCGCATCGCTTCTTACGGGTGAGGCAAAGGAATTCAAAACAAATGGAGTATTAAGTGTCCCCTCTTGAAGGGGGAAGGCTCCGCTGAGCGGAGACAGGGGGATGACTCTTTGAGCGTTGATTGGGAGTTTACATTGATTTGTAGCTCATAATCCTCACTATCATCCCCCTCAGCACTTACGTGCTTCTGCCCCCTTCAAAGGGGGACTTTTTTACAACCAAATTATAAACACAACAAACCAACACCATGAAAAATCAGACCACATATAAAAAAGTAGCATCACACGAAGCGGAAAAAGGATCATTTAACACTTGTCTGTTGCTCTACTCCGGCGGACTCGATACCAGCATGATGCTGAAATGGATTCAAGAGGAGTATGAGTGCGACGTTATTGCACTCACTATTAATATTGGCCAGACCGCCGATAATTTGGACGCCATAAAACAAAAAGCTCTCAAATTGGGAGCAAAAGATGCCATTGTATATGATGCAAAGGAACAATTTGCCGAGCTTTGCACCGAAGCGGTAAAAGCCAATGCTGATTATCAGGGAGGCTATGCATTGGGATGTCCGCTGGGAAGAGTGATGATTTCACAGTTAGCCGCTCAGTTTGCGGCAGAGTTCGGCTGCGAAGTAATCGCTCACGGCTGCACTGGAAAAGGGAATGATCAGGTTCGGTTCGAAGGATACATCACCACGCTGAATCCGGATCTAAAAATTATCGCACCGGTTAGGGAGTGGAGCATGGGGCGTGACGAGCAGATTGCCTATGCCATTGAAAACGGAATTCCTGTTGATCAAACACAGAAAAGTCCCTATTCCTACGATGAAAATATGTGGGCAAATACCGGCGAAGGGGGTGAGATTGAAAATCCTGAGCTGATTCCCCCTATCGAAAAGATTCTGAAATGGGCGAACACTCCACAGCAGGCCCCTGATGAAGAGGAACTTGTGAAGATTGGATTTGAGAATGGTGATCCGGTTTCACTGAATGGAATTGAGTATGACAAAAAAGATCTGATTTTGTTGCTAAACGAAATCGGCGGCAAACACGCCGTTGGTGTTTTCAATCTGATTGAAGACCGAATTGTGGGTCTAAAAGTTAGAGGCGTTTATGAAAATCCGGCAGCTACTGTGCTAATTCAGGCACACAAAAACCTGGAGCAGCTTGTATCCACAAGAGAAGAGAATGAGCTGAAAGGATTTATGGATCAAAAGTGGGCATATCTCATCTATGGTGCCAAATATTTTGAACCGGTGATGGATAATATCAGAGCATTCATCAACGAACAGAACAAAAAAGTAACCGGAGAAGTGACACTGAAACTCTATAAAGGCAATTGTGATGTGGTTGCGCTGAAATCTCCCTATTCGCTGTTTGATGAGAACCTTGCTACATTTAATAAGTCAGCTGCATTTAACCAGAATGCCTCGGCCGGGTTTATTGAACTTTGGAATCTACCACAGAAAACAGCTTATCAGCTAAAGCATGCAGTGAAAAAGGAGGTTGTATAGTAGCTATCTCCCCTCGCGCTTGCGTCCCGACCCATCGGGAAGGGGAGATCATAATCATCGTTCAGATGATTTTTGCGAGGGGTGTAATTAAGGGTCGTAATAAATTTATGCCTTTTTAATGGTTTGTGGTGAACACCCCTCGTCTGCCTTCGCTGCTGCATCCACTCCCTGCCGGTTGGCGGGGAGACTTTCATTTTCATCCATAATCAACTAAAATAATGACAAAAATCTGGCAAAAGAGCACAACCGATACACAGTCTGATACCGCAAAAAAGGTAGAAACCTTCACGGTAGGTAATGATTACGCACTAGACCAAATACTGGTGCCCTACGACGTAAAAGCATCGAAAGTTCACGCGTCGGCACTTCGGAAAGCCGGCATCTTAACTCAGGAAGAACTTCAAAAGTTGCATTCCGCTCTTGACGAAATTTTAAAAATCTGGAAAAAAGGAGATTTCGTAATTACCGTGGAAGATGAGGATATGCACACGGCTATTGAAAATTATTTAATTGAGAAACTGGGTGATCTCGGTAAAAAAATTCATACGGCTCGCTCACGAAATGACCAGGTGCTCACAGCGATGCGGCTTTATGAAAAAGAAAAGCTATCGGATATTTTAAAGAAGGCAAAAGAATGCGCAACTCTGCTTCTTAATTTTGCAGAATCTTATAAAACAATGCCGATGCCGGGGTTTACCCACACCCGAAAAGCGATGCTCAGCAGTGTGGGACTTTGGGCTGGAGGTTTTGCTGAGTTGCTAATTCTACAAATTCACTCATCAACAGGAGTATCAACACTTATTAACAGGTCCCCGCTGGGCAGTGCCGCCGGTTTTGGAACAACCTTCGATATCGATCGCGATTTTGAAGCCATGGAACTTGGTTTTGAATCTCCTCTTATTTGCTCGACAACCTCACAATTATCCAGAGGGTTTACAGAGCTTCAGCTTGTTCAATTTCTATCTTCACTAACATCCATAACCAATCGGTTCGCCTCCGATGTGATACAGTACAGCAGTGAATCTTACCACTATTTTGACTTCGATGAATTAGTCTGTACCGGTTCATCCATTATGCCACAAAAGAAAAACCCTGACGTTGCTGAATTGATCCGGGGACATCACGCCGTTATAACCGGGCACGCTACAACATTGCAAATGTTAACCACTAACCTAACAAGTGGGTATCACCGCGATTTACAGCTCTCCAAAGAGCATGTAGTAGATGCACTTGAAAAAACAGAGCAAGTGTTAAAATCAACTCAATTACTGATTAAGCACATGGTGCCAAATAAAAAAGCACTCACAAATTCGTGCAGCAGTGAAATTTTTGCCGCAGAGGCTGCTTATGAACTGGTAAAACAGGAAGGGATGTCGTTCAGGGAGGCGTATCGAAAAGTAGCCACAGACCCGGTCTTATCGGACACACTTACAGCTCGGGAAGTACTGCAAAGGTGCTCACATATCGGGTCTCCGGGAAATCCGGGAATAGACCGATTAAAACAACTGCTGAAAGAATTGTAAAATTTTGTTTTACATCCATCCCAAATCAGCACTATTGGAAAGCGCTTTTAATAAGTCTACACTTAATATTTTAAGGATTAAATATGTATTATTGACTTTAATTTAGTCTTTTCAATAGATAGTTGCCTTTAATTGACACTATTACGTCTTTATATAATTACCTTTTAAAGTGTAAAATCACGTAAATGTGTATCGCTATTTCTTATAATTAAATACTAAACTTCATGAGCACAAAACGTTACCTACAAATTTTCACTTCTGCCCTTTTTGGTATTTGCCTGATGATGAGCACAGCTTACGCTCAACAGACAGTTACCGGACAGGTGACAGATGTAAATAATGAGCCTCTTGTGGGCGCAACCGTAATAGTTTCAGGCACCGACCGTGGGGCTTCAACCGATGTAAATGGTGAATTTTCACTGCAAGCCTCTCCTGATGAGACTTTGATAGTCCGATTCGTTGGGTATCAGAGTCAGGAGATCCTGGTTGGTGATCAAACTGAATTTAACATCACACTTAGAGTTGATGATCAACTTCTGGATGATGTAGTTGTCATCGGATACGGTGTTCAGCAGCGGAGTGACCTTACCGGTTCAATAGCCAGCATATCCGGTGATCAGATTCAAAACCAACCCATTGCCAGCCTCGACGGAGCACTTCAGGGTCGGGCATCGGGAGTTTTTGTAAGTACACCTTCCGGTACTCCGGGCGCGGGAATAACCATGAATATTCGTGGGCAAACGTCCATTTCAGGAAGTAGTGAGCCGCTTTATGTAATTGATGGCGTTCCTATTATCTCTGAAGATCTTTCAGGGTTATTTTCTGGCGGACAGGCAACGAACTCACTTGCTGATTTGAATCCAAATGACATTGAGTCTATTGAGATTCTGAAAGATGCCTCCGCTACTGCTATTTATGGATCAAGAGGAGCAAATGGAGTCGTTTTGATTTCAACAAAACGTGGAGTTGCGGGTGAATCAACGATTGGGTTTAGCGCTTACACCGGTTTCCAGCAGGTAACCAATAAACTGGACATGCATTCATCACAAGAATTCTTAGAGCTGATGAATGATGCTGCACGTCAGGATAACCGTGATCTTGGAACAAACTACTCCGATACACACGTATCTGATATCTGGGGTTTTGACCCCAACGATCCTGATCTGCAAAATACCGTTTGGTATGATGAGATTTTCCGGACCTCTCCTATTTCCAACTACGAGCTGAATGCATCCGGTGGTACAGAAAACACACGTTACTTTACTTCGCTTTCATATTTCGATCAGGAAGGAACTCAGTTTGGAACAGGGTTTGAACGCATCAGTGGCCGAATAAACCTTGACACGAAAATAAATGACTGGCTGGATTTCGGGACAAATCTTACCTTGAACCGAACTCTACAAGACCGTGTAATTAATGACAACTCTCTTTATGGCGTTGTAATTAATACGCTTGCAGGTGACCCGTTAATGCCTGTTTATGAAGAAGATGGAAGCTATGCAGATCCGTTCAATTATTTTGGCTGGTGGATGCTTGACAACCCCCTACTCATTGCTAATGAATATCAACGATTCACAAACACAACTCGAGGTATAGGTACCATATTCGGTGTGGCCAACATCACCGATGAGTTAACCTTCCGGTCTTCACTCAACATTGACTATACAAGTCTTGAAGATGAGGCCTATACCCCGATCATTTCACGGGAATCTCAGAATGCGCAAAGAAACGGGTTCGGCAACTTTGGAACCACTCAGGATTTTACATGGCTTGTTGAAAACTACCTGTCTTATGCCAACACATTCGGCGATCGCCACAATGTAAATGGTTTGGTAGGAACATCTTTTCAGCAGTCTAACAGAGACTTCTCCTCGATTAATGCCCAGGGATTTCCAAGTGATCAATTCATCAAACTAAGCGTAGCTTCGCAGGTAACATCAGCTTCCACAGCTGGTACCAGCTGGGGTCTTGCATCCTACTTTTTCAGAGGTAACTACACATTTGACAACAGATATCTCTTTACCGTTACGGGCCGGGCAGATGGCTCTTCACGGTTTGGTGAAAACTTCAGATATGGATTTTTCCCATCCGGTTCTTTTGCATGGAGGATGACAAATGAAAGCTTTATGCAGAATCAAACCATCTTTTCTGAGCTTAAACCACGGATTAGTTACGGAATTACAGGCAACCAGGAAGGGATTGGAAACTTTGCCTCAAGAGGGCTCTTTGGCGTTTCCGACTACCGTGCAACACCTAGCCTTGTTCCTACTCAACTTAGCAATGCCAACTTAACCTGGGAAAGCACAAAACAACTCGACATCGGAGTAGATATCGGCCTGTTTGATGACCGCATTAACATGAGCGCGGACTACTTTATAAAAAATACTGAAGACCTTTTGTTAAACAGACTTATCCCCGGGATTTCCGGTTTCTCCAGTGTAACAGATAACATTGGGAGAGTGGAAAACAGAGGGTTTGAGTTTGATGTTCGTGGAGTTGTTTTAGCAGATTCAGATTTCTCCTGGACTTCAAGCTTCAATATTTCTTTTATCCGGAATGAGGTTAAAGAACTCGAGGTGAACAATCAGGTTTTAAGTGATTCTCACATCCTTTCAGAAGGTCAGCCAATTGGCACTTTCTATTTGATTGATCACGAAGGTGTAGATCCTGAAACAGGTAATATGCTTTGGATTGATGCAAATGATGACGGTGTAATTGATTCAGGTGACCGTATGATCGTAGGAAATGCACAACCTGACTTTTATGGTGGGTTTGGTAATTCTTTCTCCTATAGAGGTTTCGACATGAATGTATTATTCCAGTTCACATACGGAAACGACATTTTCAACCATAGCCGTGCATCTTACGAAAATCTTGGCTGGAGCCGAATTGGAATTCCGGGAATATTTCCGCTTCCTGATGGCAACAACCACAGACTTGCAGATGACCGATGGATGGAGCCCGGTGATGTAACAGACATTCCAAGAGCCTCACTCACTAATCAAAACTGGAGAGAATACTCAACCAGATGGTTAGAAGATGGTTCCTACCTGCGATTAAAAACGTTAACTCTGGGTTATAATTTCTCCCCGGAATTCACACAGCGTTTAGGAATGAGAACACTTCGAATCTACACGCAAGGGCAAAACCTGTTAACGTTTACAAACTACACCGGCCTGGATCCTGAAGTTAATCAGAACGCCAGAAACCCACTCCTTGCAGGTTCCGACTTTGGTACCCTGCCGCAGTCGAGAACAATCTCCTTCGGCATCAACTTGGAATTTTAAAAAACAGGAACCATGAAAAAACTATCAATTACACTACTTTTTACAGCACTCTTCGTTGCGTTATCATCATGCGACGTTTTGGACACAGAACCGGAAACATCACTTGACCCAAGTGCTGCTTTGGTGGATGGAGCATCTGCTCAGGCCGTTCTTTTGGGAGCCTACTCAAGGATGCAGGTTGGCTCTTATTATGGTATAGAATACACACTGAACAATGATCTCATTGCTGATAACGCACGCTATCAGGGATTTTTCGACTCCCAGCTAGAGCTCGATTCAGGAAGTGTACCTATAAGTAATTTATGGATCGGAAATGCGTGGGTAAGTATTTACAGTGTTGTAAATATTGCCAATCAACTTATTGATGGCGTTCCCACTATAGATGATGAGACGTTTGCCACAAGAGATCGAGTTCTTGGCGAAGCACATGCCATTCGTGCGTTAGCTTACTTTGATCTGCTTAGAGTCTTTGGTGAACATTTCGACACAGGTTCAAGTTATGGAATGCCCTTGCTGCTGGAGCCAATCGAAAATAATGACTTCAACCTTATACCTGACCTTGCCAGAAGTTCTGTAGCTGACACCTATAATCAAATCGTAAGCGACCTGGATACAGCACTTCAGCTTATGGGCGAAGGCTATGTAGATAACACACAACTAAGCTACTGGTCTACACTTGCTCTCCGGGCACGGGTTAACCTTTACAGACAGGATTACGCCGCTGCTTTTGATGATGCTGACGAAGTTATAAATTCAGGGCCTGCTGTTCTGGAAGATGATCTCGATAATGTTTACCTGACTACAGGCACATCTTCAGAATCCATTTTCGATCTTGTGTTCAGCGACCAGGATCAAAGCGCTTACTACACATTTGCTTATCAGCGCGATGAGTACAACGTAGATCCATCACTGACAGAAGCCTTCGAAGATGGCGATGCCAGAAGGAACTACATTGAATTTGTAAGAGGAAGCGATAGGCCTGTAAAGTGGTCTGACCCTGATAATGCCAATAACGCTAAAATCTTACGACTCGCAGAAATGTATTTGATCCGATCGGAGGCAGCCGTTTATCGGGAAGCTACTCCTGCACCGGCTCTTGGAGCGGATGACATCAACGTTATTCGAAACCGTGCCGGCCTTGGAGATGCAGGACCATTTACCACCGAAGAAGAATACATAGACGCCCTTTTACAGGAACGACGTATTGAACTGAATTACGAAGGACATCGATTCTTCGATCTCGTTCGTTATGACAGGGTTGGAGACGTATTGGGCAGAGATGATTTCCGGAAAGTTCTTCCTATACCAAGAGATGAGCTTTTAGCTTCTGATAATCTTGAGCAAAATCCAAACTATCCTCTTCCTTAACGAATAATACTTAGTTACATGTAATTGAACCCCACTTTGATTTTTTCGAAGCGGGGTTTTTTTATATTCCTCTAATTCAAAACATCAGATAAGTTCCATTATGAAATCACATCTCTTTCTTCTTTTGATCGTTGCATTACCATTATTTGTTTCATGTTCCTCACAACCCCAGACTTTCGATGAGCTTACATCAAACATTGAAGAATTCCTTGAAAATGAAGAAGGTACTTTTGCAGTGGCTTTTAAAGACCTGAATAATCCTGATAATGTATTTTATCTGAATGCCGACACTCTATTCCACGCGGCCAGTACCATGAAAACTCCGGTAATGATTGAAGTATTCAAACGCATCGAAGCAGATCAGTTTTCTATTTACGACTCTATCACCGTAAAAAATGAGTTCACAAGTATTGTTGATGGATCAACGTTTGAAATTGATATCCAGGATGATAGTGATGACCCCATTGAGCACATGGTTGGAGAAAAAGTGACACTGTACGATCTCGTTCACGCCATGATTACCTACAGCAGTAATATTGCTACAAACATTTTAATTGAAATGGTTGGTGCCGAAGAAACCACTCAAACCATGAGAGATATGGGCGCCGAAAACATTCATGTACTTCGAGGTTTATATGATATGAAAGCGTTTGATCAAGGCCTGAGTAACCGTACCACAGCTCGTGATCTTGCCATCATTTTTGAAAATCTTGCCCAACACAAGTATCTGACCCAAGAGTCCAACGAAATGATGATCGATATTTTAATGGATCAATATTATCTCGACGTAATCCCCCGAAACCTGCCGGATAACTTAATCGTTGCTAATAAAACCGGATCAATATCCGGTGTGGAGCACGATTCAGCTATTGTATACCTACAGGATGGACGGTCGTATGTATTAATATTTCTATCAAAAGATCTCCCTGATGATGAACGCGGTCGCGAAATTGGTGCTTCTGTTTCTGAAATGATTTACGATTACTACGTTGCAAACTAATGTTGAGCACGAACCAAAACCTGTCAGGTTTTGTATAACTTACATTCTGATTTTTAATGATTGAAAAGAGAAACCTGACAGGTTCTACCGATATAACATTAATATCTCCGAACCATACTATTTTTTGCTATTTTTGCATTCAACAAACAAGCATTTAGCATTAGTACACCATAACCCCACTTGATTATGCGCCTTTCCATACTGTCTATTTTAATACTGTTTACTCTATCAGCCTGCGGCGAAAAATCAACCCAGCTGGATAATTATCCAAACTCTCACTTGTTAACCTCAGCTCAGGAATTGAATGAGCTCATACAGCAAAACAACATCTTTTTAATTGATGCCCGTGAAGAAGCAGACGGAGAAGTCATTCCGGGCGCCACGCACTTTCCTGCAGTTTCATCGCTTATAGATCAGGAAAATCCGGTGGAGTTCTTTTTAATTGGTCCTGAAGCTTTTCAGGAATTAATGCAGGATATTGGCTTAAATAATGATGACCGCGTCATTATTTATGATGAAGGTAATTCTCTTGCTGCTGCACGACTTTTTTATGCCATGGATTATTACGGCTTCTCTAACGCATCTGTATTAAATGGTGGATTTGAGGGATGGTTGGCTGATGGCCTTCCCACCGAAAACGAACCTGTCACCCGGGAGCGCGGCAACTTTGCATTTGATGTTCAGGAGTTTCGATCCTGCGATTTCGAATATGTGATGGCAGCAGCCGGTTCAGATGACAAAATTATTTTTGATGCCAGATCAGCCGATGAGTACACCGGTGTAGACGAACGCGCTGAAAAAAGCGGTCATATTCCCAATGCTGTCAATTTAGAATGGAGCAAGGTTCTTGAGCAGGAAGGTGTGCCCTATTTTCAATCAGCGCAAAATATTCAGGATCAATATACCGCATTAGGAATAACACCCGATAAAGAAGTCATTCCCCACTGCCACACCAACGTCCGCGGGTCACACGCCTACTTCACCCTTCGCCTTATGGGTTACGACTCTGTTCGCCCATACGAAGGCTCATGGGCAGAATATGGCAACAGAGAAGAAGCCATTGTTCAGTAATGTAATATTTCCACAATTAATGCTCTGATTTGAAAAATAAAGCAGCTCTATTTTCGGTTTTCTTATTACTGATGGGTTCACTGTTTATGGTGAATAATGCAGTCGCTCAAGAGATTGAAGATATTGATGGCGCATTTGAGGAGGCGAGGGAACTGGCATTTGATGGCAAATACAGAGCTTCTCGTCAATTAACCCG
>PWFZ01000415.1 GCA_003555185.1 Balneolaceae bacterium
ATTTCGCGAATTTAATGAAATTACATCCATTAAAGAAGACACAGAGCATCCTGACGCAATGGAGATGATTCGGAAACTGGCTGTCGATAATGAAACAATTTTGAGAACAGCAAGGGAAGCTCTTCCTGCATGCGAAGCCGCAGGCGATGAAGCCTCTTTGGACTTGATGACCCGCCGCTTGGACGTGCACTCCAAGACAGCATGGATGGTCAGAAGTCATCTTGAATAAGATTAGAATTATTAATTACATAAAAGCCCGCGATTGAAGTGGGCTTTTTTTATTTTCAGCTCAAAATTAATTTAAATATAAGATAAAATGGACTTATTCGACGATTTAAGTGCTAGTTCTGATGCTCTTGTCCCATTAGTGGTAGACCATGGATTAAATTTACTTGGAGCTATAATTATACTTATAGCCGGTTTTATTATTGCGGGTTGGGTAGCTAAAAAAGTGACCAGGTCTGCAGGTAAAGCCGAGAAATTTGACGATACATTAGTGCCTGTTTTTGCTCAAACGGCCCGTATATTAGTATTGATATTTACGATCGTAATTGTGTTGGGTCAGTTTGGAGTACAGACAGCGAGCCTTGTTGCAGTATTAGGTGCGGCAGGTTTAGCCATTGGTTTTGCCCTGCAAGGTACACTGAGTAATATTGCATCAGGAATTGTGTTGTTAATTTTAAGACCCTTCAAAGTGGGGGATGCCGTAAATATTGGCGGTACATTTGGTGTGATTGATCAAATAGGCTTATTTACTACAGAGATGCATTCTTTCGATAATGTTGGAATTACGATGCCCAATTCGAAAGTGTGGGGTGACGAAATTCACAACTTGTCTCGATTTGATACGCGCCGAATAGATATGGAGTTTGGCATTGGTTACGAAAGCAATATGGATATTGCTATGGAACTTATTAAAAAGATACTCGACGAAGATGAGCGAGTATTGGAGGAACCCGCTCCTCTTATTGCCATTTCCGAACATGGTGATAGTCATATTGGAATTCGGGTGCGACCATGGGCAAATACAGGTGATGTTTGGCCATTAAGGTATCATATTCATAAAAGAGTGAAAGAAGAGTTTGATGAGCATGGAATATCAATTCCATTTCCGCAAAGAGATGTACACCTGTTTAAGGAAAACTAATTTCCTAAAAAACCTGTCAGGTTTTGTACAACTTACATCACTGATTTTTGATGATTAACGAGGGAAACCTGACAGGTTTCTCCCGGCATTAATAATTGACTTAACACTTGTTCCGCAAGTCGTAGTTAATGTTTTTTATGATGCTTTGTCACATTTTAAACAGGGCATTATTTTTTTATTTATAGCTTTGCCTGATAAGAGATTTAAAAAAAAGGGTAATAGTTGCTTCCATACTGAATGTTAGTTAAACTTAAAAACTATAGATGAAGGCCAAAGCGCCGTAATGTGCAACCCTAAGACGTGTTTATTTTGTCTGAAGAAAAAAATACTTCCGATACTTCCAATACCGAAATCAATAACCTTTTCGAAAACGATAATGTATACGTATCTCCGGAAGGTGATGTAGTGCTTAAAAAAACGTCGTTTTTTGAGGAAAGAAAACTCACCACAGTAGATGCCGACTCCGCTGAAGACCAGATTAAGGCATTTCAATCGGCTTTTAAAAATCTTGAATCGAAAGTAGAGAGCTATTTTCAGGAATGGTCAGGTAAGATTGCAGATAATTCTGAGGAGGCCTCTGATGCATTTAAAAAACTTACCGAAGAAATTATTTCTGCGGATGCAGTTGGAGATTTTGAAGGGTTAATTAAAAATGCCGAAACCCGACTGGAAGAAGTAAAGGCAACGGCTGAATCAACTGAAGAAAAAGAAGCTGAGGTGAGTGAAGAAGCAAAAGGTGAAGAAACTGAACCTTCAGTCTCTGAGGAAGCGGAAGGCGGCGAGGTGGAATCTTATTATAAAGATCTAGCCGAAAAAGCAGAAGCCCTGATGGATTTAACGGATTGGGCCTATGTGTCTATGGAGTTTGATAATATAGACAACAGTTGGGGAGAGGGGCCTGACCCTGAAGGCGTAGACATTTCCGGATACAGAAAAAAGATTGATGAATTACGCGCAAAATTCGAAGAGAAAAAACAAACACACTACGAAGAGCAGAAAAAAAGACGTGAGCAAAATCTTGAAAAGAAGAACGCGCTTCTTAATGAGCTGAAGAAAATTGTGGATGAGGAAAAGTGGACGTTCACAAAAGAGGTTGGGAAACTTAAGGGTAAATGGGAGAGAGTGAAATCTGTTCCCGCTGATAAAGCAGAAGAACTTGAGAAAAAATTCGAGAAACTGTTAGCTACTTTTGATGAGCATAAAGTAGATCGTATCGTTAAAAAGATGCAGCAGGAAGAGGATAATCTGACCGGGAAACTGGTGATTCTCGAAAAAATGGAATCCTTTTTGAAAGGACTGGATGATGATTCAGACTGGAAAGAACTTGAAAATGATTTCGAGAAACTATCAAAACAGTTTCGGAAAATTGGAAAAGTACCGGTTGAAAAAAATCAGGAAATTTGGAATCGGTATCATGGCATGCAGGATACGTTCCATTCCATGCGATTTAAGCACGACAAAGCCTATCGAAATCAAATAGAAACGTTTTTATCTAAAAAGAAAAAGCTGATCGATCAGGCGGAAGCACTATTAGATGCGGATGATTTAGCTGATGCGGCTCGTAAGGTAAATAAGTTGCATCGCCAATGGAAGAAGATTGGGAATCTGCCACAGAAAGATGAAAATGAGATGTGGGATCGCTTCAAAGAGGCGACCGATAAGTTTAATGAGAAAAAAGCCGAAAATCTGGACGTTCTGCGAGATCAGGAGCAAGAAAATTTAGATGAGAAAATGAACCTCATCAAAAAAGCCGAAGAGATCCAGGATTCTGATGACTGGGAAGATACCCATCGCGAAATGCAAAGGTTGATGGACCAATGGAAAAAAGTGGGTCCGGTTGCCCGACGTCAGTCAGGTAAAATCTGGAAGAAATTTAAAGGAGCGATGGATCATTTTTACGACCGTCGCCGCGATCACTTTAAAGAAGTGAAGGAAGAGCGTAAAGATAATCTAAAAGAGAAAGAAGATGTGCTCGACCAGCTGAAAGCTCTTCGTGATCATGAAGATCCTATTGCAGCAGTGGAAGAAGCAAAACCTCTGCAGGAAGAGTTTAAGAAAGCAGGATATGTGCCGATTAAACACAAGAACAGAATGTGGAAAGAGTATCGCGAAGTTTGTGATGTGATTTACGACCGGTTTCGGTCAGCCAAAGCAGCTGTAGATGTGGTAGGACGTAAGAATATTGACAACTTTTCTTCTGACGATATTGATGAGATTCGACAAATGAAGTCGGAATCATCTAAGCTCTACAATCAGATTAAGAAGATGCAGAGTGAACTGGTTCAGAAAAAAGAATCGCTCAGTTACTTCAAGCCAACAGGCAAGAGCAGCCCGCTGCTGGATGAAGTAAATCAGAATATTGAAAACCTCGAGAATAAGCTAAATGAGAAAGAAAATCGACTGGCCGAAATTGAGAAAAAAATCGATCTCGTAAAAAAAGAGAACGACTAGAAAAAGGTCTTATCCGGATTTCATTTAAAAAATGATGTTTATTGAAATGGCTCAAAAAAAATAGTGTAGTAATACTTGGAGAAGATGATCTTGTAGAAGAGATTATGCAGAAAAATGAGCTGCGCTCTGATCAAGTTGTTGTTTTAGAACATAAAGAACAGCTTTCGAAGATATTATATGCCAGCGAGCCAGAACTGGTTGTTTTAGATGAAAGAAAAATTTCGGCGTCATCTAATCTCTTATCGGATATTTTTTGTAAATCCCCGGGAATACGATTCGTACCGATACTTATGTTAGTCGAAGATCCGGACCTTTCCAAACGACTGTTTTCTGATACTGTTTGCGGCATCTCTTTTTTCGGAAAAGACAAAGTGAATGTAAAAGAAGAGTTCTTTGACCAGGTAAAAGAATTATTACAGGAATCTATCGAGGTTAAGTTTTGGGGGGTCAGAGGTTCTACTCCGTGTGCGAACAGTGAAAATATTAAGTACGGTGGGAATACAAGTTGCGTACAGATTTTAATTCCCGGTTCAGACAGGCAGCTAATTCTTGATTGTGGTACCGGTTTTAGAAACCTTGGGAATCATCTGATAAAGTACAAGAAGGATCATATCAACGGAGATATTTTTATAACCCACCCTCATTGGGATCATATTCAGGGGTTCCCATTTTTCAAACCTCTCTATAATCAATTAAACTCATTTTCGGTTAGTTTGCCTGAACAGTACAGAGGTGGGGCAAGGGAAATACTGTCGGGCCATCTTCCAAAAACCTTTTTCCCTGTTACGCTAAATATGCTTAGCGCCGAACTGACATATATTACAAGAGAAGAGCAGAGAGAAGAGTTTCCGGATTTTTCTGTAGAGTATTTGGTGGCTAATCATCCCACGAAAACGGCTATGTATAAGTTCGTTATTCAAGGGTACACTATAATTTATGCTCCGGATAATGAAATCCCGACTACAACATCACCTATTCGGTTTTTAGAGCAGTTTGAGGAGTTTATCCATAGTTGTGACTTGCTTATACATGACGCACAATATGATAATGAGACGTATAAAAAACGTGAAGGCTGGGGGCATTCGTCGTGGGAAGTGGTAGTGGCTTTAGCGAAGAAAAATGGCGTGAAAAGGTTGCTATTAACACATCATGATCCGGACTCACAAGATGACAGGCTAAGTGAAATTGATGAGAAACTGAAGAGCTATAAAGGAAATCCGTTTTTGGAGATTGGCTTAACCAAAGAGGGGAGCCGAATTAGACTCCCCATTGGATGCAGTAGAACTGCGTAAATTTGGTGAGGCAGCAGAGCTGCCTCACAAGAGTTCATTAAATAAAGATTCGAAGTCCTAAACCGCCATTTACATCAAAGGTGGTTTTGGGAATTAAATCAAGCAGAGGTGCAATCTCAAAGAATACAGATAGCCTGGTATCCGGTATCATATACTGGAGACCTACAGGTATTCTGACACCTAAACGGGGGTCGTCTGCTAATTTTACTCTTGCACCCAAACCATAATAGAGAGCAAGTGCACCGGCATCGGCATCTAACCATTTGTGAAGCAGATAGTCACCATGAATATGAACAGATCCATTATGTGCGAATGACCATGCAACTCCGAGATCAAAAGCAGTTGTATTAGACGTCCATGCTTTCAAGCTTAGTCCGGTAGGTTCACCTAAAATAATGCCAAGTTCTGTATTACTGTGTCGATCTTGAGCATTTGCCGGATTTGATAGTAAGAGCATTCCCGAAAGAATGGTAATAAAAAGTAGAATTGTAGAGTATTTCATATCTTGAATTATATTATTGTTTATTTAGTAGTGTAATTATTTAATTGTTGAATACAACTAAATAGTGAGAGCTTTGTTTCAATTATCAATGTACCAACTATTCAGTTGTACAATATGATTATTATACTTTAGCAAAGTTGTCTTTTGCAGTATTAATACAAAACCCGGAATACTTAAAAAAAGCACCTTACTTGCTTTTATCAAGTATTGGTAGCTGAAGGGTAGATTTAATTAAGCCTTTTGATATAGAAATTGAAATCACTATAAAGTAATCTTCAGTGCTAAAGACAGACTGTTTACTTATTTTTATTAAAAACCCAGTCGCAGGGAAAGTTAAAACAAGACTTGCAGCCACCCTTGGCGATGAGAAAGCTCTTGAGATTTATAAAGCGCTAATAGCCTATACACAGAATATCACTGCGGATGTGAATGTGATACGCCAGGTTTGGTACTCATCATTTATAGATAATAGTGATGAATGGAGTTCCCGGCGCTATGAGAAAAAACTTCAAAAAGGCAGGGATTTGGGTGAAAGAATGAATGCGGCATTTGAACAGGCATTCGATAAAGGTAGCCAAAGAATTGTAATTATAGGGAGCGACTGTCCGGGACTTACATCTCATCACTTAGAAAAAGCATTCTTGTTGCTGGAGGAAAAGGATTGCGTTATGGGTCCGTCAGAAGATGGGGGATACTATCTTTTAGGATTGAGAAAAAAATTACCGCCACTTTTCAAAGACAGGGAGTGGAGTACAGAATCTGTGTTAGAAGAAGCTGTAGAAACATTAAAAGCACATGGATTTTCTTATGAAATGTTGGAAGAATTGAATGACATTGATAATGATGAAGATTTAAATAAAAGCAATTTTAAGCCTGAGCTTTTTGATTAGTATTATTATCCCGGTATTGAACGAAGAAAAAAATGTTGGCAGACTGATATCCCAAATAAAAGAGAGTAGCGTGGGGTATATCAACGAAATTGTAGTGGCAGACGGTGGAAGTACTGATCGAACGATTGATATTGCGCGAGAAATGGGTGCAATTACATTACTGTGCAGCAAAAAAGGGCGCGGAGTTCAGATGAATGAGGGAGCTTCCATCACAAAAGGGGAAATACTTTATTTTTTGCACGCTGATACAATCCTGCCTGATGGGTTCGATCGGCTTATCGTACAGGCTTACAATAATGGGAATAAGTCAGGTTGTTTTCGGCTTCGGTTTGATGATACTCATTGGGCGCTTCGTCTTTACAGTTGGTTTACCCGCTTCGAAACAACATTGGTAAGGTTTGGTGATCAAAGTTTATATGTAGAAAAGACATTATTTGATAATGTAGGAGGATTTAATAAAGACTTGATTGTCATGGAAGATCAGGAGTTGGTGAAGAGAATCCGGGCAAAAAGTTCATTTAAGCTGTTTAAAGAGTATGTAGTAACCTCGTCAAGAAAATATCAGGACAACGGGATATTTTGGTTGCAGATTATATTTGTACTGATATTTCTAATGTACCATGCCGGAGCACGTCAAGAAACTCTTGTCCACTTATATAAGAGCCTTATCAAAAATTTGAAAATATAATAGTGTCGTATTAAGCACAACTAAACTGCGCCTCATGAATTTGACAGCGTTAATAGTTAGTTGATGCTGCTATTAGTCGGTGTGTAATACTTGACTTGATAGTAGTTAAGGTCAATAAACACAGATTATTTCAAAGAAGGCTCATCAATTTGTAAACTTGTAAAGCCTTCTTCTCATTTTGGGATTATATTTGAGCTCATAAAATTGACGTTAAAAAAAATATTGTTTAAGTACATGTAAGAACTCTCTATCCCTTAACGACTTGTACTATTTGGTTTTTTTGTGTCTTACAAGTTGTGGAAATTAAGTGATAGAAAAGGTAAAACGATTCCAAAAATTAATTTTTTGGTAACATTAAATCATTATTTTTAGACTCTATCAATTAAGTGCTATAATCTCAAAACAATCTCATTTACAATGAAAAAATTTCTACTATTAATCATGCCTCTGCTGCTCTTACCGATTCTCGCATCGGCTCAGGGCGTAACAGGTGCTAACATAAACGGAACTGTGGTAGATTCGGATGGGGAACCTCTTCCGGGTGCTACAGTCGTTGCTACCCACGAGCCATCTGGTACACAGTATGGGGCAAATACACGTGCTGATGGACGTTTCAATATCCGTAATGCCCGTGTTGGAGGACCCTACACAGTGCGTGCTACTTTTGTAGGTTTCCGTGCTGCTGAAGCGACTGATATTAACCTTGAGTTGGGTCAGGATTACAGAGTGAACTTTGAACTGGTTGACGAAGCCATGGATCTAGGTGAAATCTCAGTTACTGCACAGCGAGATGCTGTTATAAGTAGTGACAGAAGTGGCGCCAGGTCTCGTGTAAGTCGTGATCAGTTAGATGTACTTCCTACCATTAACAGAAGTCTTCAGGATTTTACCCGGTTAAGTCCTCAGGTAAGTGGAAATAATGTTGCCGGACGAAGCGGTCGTCGTAACTCTATCCAAATTGATGGTGTAACGTTTGATGATCGATTTGGTCTTGGTAGTGATGCTATTCCTACGATTGGTAACCCTATTTCTTTGGATGCTATTCAGGAATTTCAAATTGAAATCTCTCCATTTGATGTGCGCCAAGGTAACTTTACAGGTGGAGCTATTAATGCGGTAACAAGAAGCGGTACAAACGATTTTACCGGATCAGCTTATTACTTCGGAAGAAATCAAGGCTTGATCAGTGATCAGCTTTTAGGCGAAGAAAGTCCAATTGATGAATTTAGCGAATACCAAACTGGATTCAGGCTTGGTGGGCCAATTGTAGAGAATAAGCTCTTTTTCTTTGTGAACGCAGAAATCAAGAGAGAAACAAGCCCAATCTTCAATGTATCTGAAGCAAACTTTAACGGTACACAAGCTGAATTAGAGCAGATCATTGATATTTCACAAAATCAATATGGGTACAATCCCGGCGGTTTTGAAGGGATGTCTCAGCGAACAGATGACTGGAAAATCTTCACGAAACTTGATTGGAACGTTTCAGAAAATCATCGATTTACTTACCAGCAAAATCTGATTAATGGGTACGATGATCGTGGTATTTCCAGAGGTTTTAACTCATACTCCTTGTCAAACCGTCAGTATCGTCAGCGAGGAAACCAAAGTAACTTCTCTGCTCAATTGAATAGTACATGGGCAGATAATTTAGTTGGCGAAGGTAAAATTGCTTATACACGCCTACGACAAGAAGCCGATTTTGGTGATACTCCATTCCCAAGTGTTAGGGTTGAAACTCCTTCAGGCGGAAACGTTGATTTTGGAGTTGAAAGATTTCGTCATGCTAACTCCCTGAATCAGGATTACATGGAGTTGACGTACAACTTATCTTATTATGTTGGAGACCACTCAATAACATTCGGAACCAATAATTACGTTAATCAATTTGAAAACATATTTATTCGGGACGCCTTAGGAACCTACACCTTTAGCAGCACCGATGATGAGACAGGTATCGAACGATTCCAGGCAGGACAGCCAACTGCTTACGAGCATAGTTATTCAACAGATGTAAACCAATTTGGAACCCGTCCATCAGCCGATTGGGGATACAATACATACGCATTGTATGTTCAGGATGAATGGGCAGCAAGCAGGAATCTTACTCTTACTTTAGGAGTTAGAGGTGATATTACTCATTTCACCGATAATCCTCCTGAAAATCAGACATTTGCTCAGGATTTTCCGGGATTCAACACATCCGTTGTGCCTTCAACATCCTTTCAGTTTAATCCTCGATTTGGCTTCAACTGGAATAATGGAAGCACTCAGGTTCGTGGTGGAGCAGGACTCTTTTCCGGTGGAGAACCGGGCGTTTGGTTATCCAACCAGTACAGTAACTCAGGTGTGGACGTAGGTCGTGTAAATGTAAATACATTCCGTGGCGATCAAGTCCCTGATTTTGAGCCTGATCCAAACAATCAGCCAAACCCAACTCAGCCGGGTAGTGGTTTATCACCTATTGCTACAACTGAGGTGAACCTCACTGATCCTGATTTCAAAATAAATCAGATCTTCCGTGGTAACATTGCCGTTGAGCAACGTCTCCCATGGGATTTGGTAGGTACTGTTGAGTTTATTTACAGTAACAATATCAATGATATTGATTATCAAAACTTAAACCTTCAGGATGCGAATCCAAACGTTAGAGTTACAGATGGCCGTCCATTCTTCGGTGATGTTTCTGTAGATGAGGATGGTAATGCATCCTTTACCAGAACACGTCCAAGTAATAGATTTACAGACGTAATTCTTCTTACTAATACAAATGAAGGTTACCAGTATAGCTTTACCACTCAGGTTCGAAGAGAATTCAGAGACGGTTGGTTTGGAGATGTTTCCTATACTTATACAGACGGTCGTTCTATCAATGATGGAACATCCAGTCAGGCAATCTCTAACTGGAGATTCAATGAAGTGCAGGGAGATCCAAATAATGCTGATATAGGCAGATCTATCTTTGTAACACCACATAGATTCCTTGCAACAGCATCGTATGCAATGCAGTACGGAAGAAACACGACTGTGCTTTCTGTAATTTACGAAGGACGTTCAGGTAATCCTTATCACTATGCACACTTTACTCCGGGATTTGTTGGATATAGTGCAAATGGTGACTTCGAAGGTGGAAATGACCTTATTTACATTCCTCGTAATGAAAATGAAATCAACCTTGTTAGCGATAACTGGGATGAGTACAATGCGTTTATCGAAGCAAACCCAGCACTACGGGATAACCGTGGTACAATTGCTGAAAGAGGCGCTGGTACAGCTCCATGGATCAATCAAATTGATTTCAGAGTTTCCCAGAAAATCCAAACATTTGGTGGGCAGTCACTCGAAATTTCTCTCGATATGCTGAACATGGGTAACCTGGTCGGTAACGTGATTGGTAAAGACGATTGGGGCGTGCAACGCTTTGCCGGTTTTGGAAACGTAACCGAAGTAACGTTCTTAGGCTATGATGTTGAAGAGTTGGCTGATGGAACATTTGAGCTAACACCAAGACAAAGCTTCGATCCGAATCGTGTTCCAACGAATCTGGATCAGTTTAGCTTGTCTAACACCAACTCAAGGTGGAGAGCACAATTAGGAGTGAGATACTCATTCTAAATTGTAACTCTTATTGGTAAAGAATTGAAAAGGCAGCCCTGATTTATTTCGGGGCTGCTTTTTTTTTGTAATATTTTAAGCTGGTTGATTAGTTAAGTACAACGAGTCTTTTAAACTGCATAGAAGGTCGCCGGATAGATTGGTTTACCAATCGACCATTTTTTATCTTAAATGCAGCGTTGTTAATGTTGCTATCAGTTTAAAATCTCATAATCATCAAGTGTTAAAAACCGATTTTCTTGTTATAGGTTCCGGTATTGCGGGTCTGAGCTTCGCAGTAAAATCAGCGCTTTTCTTTCCTGGTAAAACAATTACGCTTGTTACAAAAGACTCTTTAATTGAAAGCAATAGCCGTTATGCTCAAGGAGGTATTGCAGTAGTCACCGATTTAATAAATGATGATTTTGAAAAACATAAAAGAGATACCGTTGTTGCCGGAGATGGAATAAGTGATCCTGAAATTGTATCACTAGTTGTAGAAGAGGGACCGGAAAGGCTTAAGGAAATTATAGACATGGGGGTTCGCTTTGATAAGAGTCCAGATGGTGAGTTTCAACTCGGGGTTGAGGGGGCTCATTCTGCACATCGAATCTTACACCATCGGGATATGACTGGATTTGAAATTCAGCGATCATTGATAAAAAAAATCCGTTCGATGCCTAATGTGACTATTTTAGAAAATTATTTTGCAGTTGATTTAATCACGCAACATCATTTCGGAGAAAAAGTGACCCGAAGCCGAAATGACACACGCTGTTTTGGTGCTTACATCATGGACCTTAAGAGAAAAAAGGTGGAAAAAGTATCGGCGGGGGCTACAGTACTTGCGTCAGGTGGTGCAGGGCAGGTGTATGAACTAACTACCAACCC
>PWFZ01000385.1 GCA_003555185.1 Balneolaceae bacterium
CGAATACCGATAAAGGCGTCCATATTTTCCATTAAGGGCAGCTGATCTGCCGACGCCTGATTTTTCCAGAAATTATCATCTCCATTTTCAAGTAATAACCGGTTTATTTCAGGATCTTCGATTTTAATAAATGGATGAGCATCTCTTTTCCTTACCTCTTCGGCCAGTGCCCGAATTAAACCGATGCCATTTAACCCAATGCACTGCAATAATATGTTCTGACCAGCCTTTAATTCTACGCTATGATCTAAAAGTTGAAGGGCGAGTTGCTTATCGTTTGTACTATACATTAGTGGGCAAGTTAAGTTAAAATTAATGTCTTCTGTTGATGACTCAATAACCCAAAGATAAAGAATCCATTATCTATATATGAGATTGATGCCTGCAGGGTCGTAAACTTTATCTGATTCAGAAGAGGCTGTACTTTATATTCATTCAAATTCATTTATTTATAGGTATCTACTAACACGGGAAATTTTGCTTAAAAAGATAGATATGACTATTTCAGATCAGGACCTTCGCTACTTAGAACTATTATCAAAACAGTATCCTTCAATTAGGAGCGCTTCTACAGAGATTATCAATCTGAGCGCAATCATGGAATTGCCAAAAGGTACAGAGCATTTTTTATCAGATATTCACGGAGAGTATGAAGCTTTTTCTCATGTTATACGTAACGGCTCAGGATCTATAAAAAGGCGTATTGAGGAAGTGTTTGAGTTTACGATGGATGAGAAGGAAAAGAGAAATCTGGCAACCCTCATTTATTATCCTGAACAAAAACTTCCTGTAATCCTTAAGGATATAGATAATCCTTCCGAGTGGTACCGTAAAACATTATTTCAATTGATTAAACTTTGCCGAATTTACTCTTCTAAATACACCAGGAGCAAGGTGCGTAAGGCTCTGCCAAAAGACTTTAATTATATTATAGAGGAGCTGCTTCACGAACAGGAGAGTACAAAAAACAGACAGGAATATTATAGCAGTATCATACAAACCATTATTGAAACAGATCGTGCCGGGGCGTTTATTACGGCTCTTGCGGGATTGATTCAGCGTCTTACCATTTCACGGCTTCACATTATTGGTGATGTGTATGACCGTGGCCCGGGAGCTCATATCATTATGGATGAGTTGATGAATCATCATGCCGTGGATTTTCAATGGGGGAATCACGACATAGTGTGGATGGGAGCCGCAGCGGGGAGTGAGGCTTGCATTGCAAACGTAATTCGGGTGTCACTGCGATATTCTAATATGGAAACTCTCGAAAATGGGTATGCCATTAGTATGTTGCCTTTAGTTTCTCTTGCTGTGGATGTCTACGGTGATGATCCGTGTGATCCTTTCAGGCCTAAAGATGCTTCCGGTCAATTTACAGAGAGTGAGCAGCTGATGATGGCACGGATGCAGAAAGCGATAACCATTATTCAGTTAAAGCTTGAAGGACAGATTATTAAAAGACGGCCTCATTATCAGATGAACGACAGGCTGCTTCTTGATGAAATTGATCTGGGTAAAGGAACGGTAAATGTCGGTAAAGAATCGTATCCACTAAAAGACAAGAACTTTCCAACTTTGGATATTGACGACCCCTACCGCCTTTCGCTACAGGAAAAAGCTGTAATGGAAAAAATAAAATTGTCTTTTAAAAACAGTGAACGGCTTCAAAGGCATGTACGGTTTTTGTTCTCCAAAGGGAGTATGTATAAAACTATTAATGGAAATCTGCTCTATCATGGTTGTATTCCATTAACGCAAAAAGGTGCGCTGCGTCATTTTTCTTTTGATCGAAAAGATTTTGGTCCAAGGGACTTTATGAATCATCTGGAGAGATTGGCAAGACAGGGTTATTTTGCTAAAAATGAGCCTGAAAGTAAACTTCATGGTCAGGATACGATGTGGTACTTATGGAGGGGTTCCCAATCACCACTATTTGGGAAAAAT
Organism: Balneolaceae bacterium; assembly: GCA_003555185.1. GTDB lineage: Bacteria > Bacteroidota > Rhodothermia > Balneolales > Balneolaceae > SW132. The sequence continues at coordinate 1,951 of PWFZ01000385.1, forward strand.
AAAATGGCCACGTTCGAACGCTATTTTATTGAGGAGAAAAACACCCATAAAGAAGTAATGAATCCTTACTATAGCTTCCGGACAAAAACGGAAACGATAAAAGAAATTTTGAATGAATTTGGGGTGGATCCCGAAAAAGGGCATGTTATAAACGGTCATGTACCTGTGGAAGTGAAAAAGGGAGAGAGTCCGGTAAAAGCTGACGGTAAACTCCTGGTGATTGATGGAGGTTTTGCAAAAGCTTATCAGGCAAAAACAGGAATTGCCGGCTATACGTTAATTTTTAACTCTTACGGACTTATGCTTGCAGCACATCAATCATTTGAATCGACAGAAAAAGCAATTGAAGAGGAGATTGATATTCATTCAAAAACCAAAATTTTAGAGCATAACAAAAAAAGAATAAGAGTGGCGGATACCGACGCCGGTCAGGAGATTAAGAGCCGTATTAATGATCTTGAAAACCTTTTGGAAGCTTATCGGTCGGGACTAATTAAAGAAGACTAGAGCTGAATAATGTTATCGCACAAATCAAGCTCGTTAGACTGGTTTGAAGCCAGAATTACCATTCCATCATTTTCTTTTACCTTATCAATCCAATTACGAATAAGCTGGATGCCGGATGGGTCAAGGTTACTTCCCGGTTCATCCAAACAGATAATTTTTGGTTGATGAATACAAGCCGCAGCAAACTTAATACGTTGTTGCTGACCGGTGGAAAGTTCTCCGTATAAACTATTTTTAAATTCACCGGCCTGAAATCGTTCAATTAATTTGTGAGGATCGCTGGTTGAACCGGTTGGGTGGAGATCTTTCAAAAAAGTTAGATTTTCAATGGCCGTTAACTCTTCATATAATTGCACATATGGAGCAACAAAACCCAAGTGTTTTTTGATCTCACTCAGCTTAATGATATCACCATCATACTGCCACTCAATGGTGCCGTTTGTGAGTTTTAGAATTCCCGCCAGACACTGTAACAAAGTTGATTTTCCGGCGCCATTAGACCCGGCAATGCCTATCACGCCGCTTTCGTATTGGAATGAAAGAGCGGTGAAAACATCTAACTGACTATATTTTTTTGATAATTCCCGGGCTTGCAGTTCAATCATAAAGGGATGGTAGGAACAAAGAATATTGAGATTACGTATTAGAACAGTCTCAACATTAAAGAATTTTGAAGTGAAGTAGTAATGAAATTAAAGATATTCTTTTCGACAAAGGTGTTGAACCCATATATTCCAAAAAAATTATTTATCAGCCATGGAACAACTCGTTAGAGATATTACCACACAGTTTGTCAATAAACTTCCGGAAGACCAGGAATTTTTTACTCCTGATGAACTTAGTGATTTAAGCATTCCTGAATTTGTCATTCACAGGGTAGAGCTGGAAATGACCCGGAATTTAAGCGATTCTATTGTGCCGCCTTACTCGGAATGGGCAGATATGTCTGAGAAAAGTGTCCAGAAATCGTGGCAACGCTTTATCGATACTATTTTGGACCAGGTTAGAATGCCGGTAGCACATGCTCATTCTGTTTTCGAGACATCCGTTGGAGACATTGTAGAACTTATTTTGCAACCCCGTATCGCTGTTCCATCTATAATATTTGGCCCTGAAGAAGTTCTGACGAAAGATCAGCTGGAGAAAAATGTTCAGTTTATAACTATTAATAAACACTTCCCGGCAACCCTTTTGCGATACATGGATAAAAAGGGAAAAGACGAGCTTACCAAAGAAGCATGCAAATCTATAGTTGAACGGATTGATGACCGGTTGATTAAAAATTACAATCCTTTAAACTGGACTCAGCTATTGGAACCTCTGTTTGTCCTGGCCGGCCCTTCAGTTGACACAAACTTATTCCGATTGTTTTTCGAGGATAAGAAGATGAACCGCGTTGCCCGCAGGTTTGATATGCTAAACTCTTCTCTGAACAAAACTCAGTTTATCGAGGAAATGTCATCTCCGGATTTATTGAATGAAGAGGGTTATGAGGATGACCAATCTACGTTTTTTGATGTCTTGGCAGGAAAGGAAAAAACCGGAACTGATAGTCAGGCTCAGGAAGAAAACAGATCAGCAGAAAAAGAAACTACTGAAGCAGAGACTGAAGAACAGGACGAAACACCAGATTTCAAGTTTGACTTATATAGCCTGAATCAGGAATTGGAAGACGATCAAACAGAACAACCGGTTGAACGTAAAGTGGTTGATGCAGATGATGAGGAAGATGAAGCAGATACTTTATTAACAGGTTTTCATCAACGCAGGTCAAAAACGGAAGTAGAATCTTTTTCTGAGGAGAACACGGATACCGACGAGGAAGAAGATGCAAGTCCGCTTAACAGCAGATTTATGTATGATGAAGAAAGTGAGGAAGAAGAGTTTTTAGAAGATAAACCGAATGATGAAAAACAGCTGGAAGAAACAGTAGAGAGTTCAACAGAACCGGATACACTGCCGGAAAAAGAAGACGATATAAAGTCCGGATTTGAGGTTTATAGTGGAAATAAGGACGATAATATGGAGGAGGGAGATAAAGAGGAGGGAAATCTTCATAAGGTCGAAGATTCTGATGGGATTCCTGAACCTGAGGGCGATCCACAGGAAGAGGAGGAGGAAGTAAGACCCATATATGAAGTTTTTGGGGGGCATAATGGAGAAGACAGAGACGAAAAGGATACAACTGTTTTTGGTGATTTTCTCTCAGAAACCGATATTCCGGATGTTGAAAAAGAGCCGGATAAAATAGTGTCTGAAGAAGAAATGGACGATCCGGATGAAAATGGATCTCCTATATGGCAGGCTTTTCTGTCTGATGAAGATGAAATTAGTGATGATAACATCGATGAAGATGGATTTATTGATGATCCCATCATAGATCTTACCAAAAGTGATTCCAATGAATCCGACGAAATTGAAAAACTATCAGGCTGGCTCATGGATGACAAGGCCAGATTTGTTGCCGAAATATTTGGTGAGTCCGAAAACGCTTACGAACAGGCATTAAGTGAATTGGTCACTTTTGAGGGCTGGAAAGAAGCTTCGCGTTTTATTGAAAAAGAGATATTTTCCCGTAATATGATTGACATGTATGAAGAGGCACCGGTAGATTTTACAGATCGACTTCATACCTACTTTAAAGAATTCAAATCAACAAAAACAAATAGTTAATGAGCGATAGTAAAAAAGTTGAACGTCTTGCTGAACTACGTAAACAGATAAAAGAAGGGGGCGGAAAAGCAAGAATTGATAAGCAACACGAAAAAGGAAAGCTAACTGCCAGAGAACGAATTGATATTTTACTTGATAACGGCAGCTTTCAGGAAATAGATGCTTTTGTTAAACATCGCAGCTCTGCATTTGGACTTGAAGATCAACAGTTTTTAGGTGATGGAGTGGTAACCGGATATGGAAAAATTCATGGCCGTCCGGTTTATGTGTTTAGCCAGGACTTTACCATTTTTGGCGGATCGTTATCAGAAACTCATGCCGAAAAAATATGCAAGATTATGGATCTCGCTTTAAAAAATGGTATTCCGGTTATTGGGCTGAATGATTCGGGAGGAGCTAGGATTCAGGAAGGAGTGAGCTCACTTGGTGGTTATGCAGAAGTATTCTGGAGAAATTCTATGGCTTCTGGTGTGATACCTCAGATTTCTGCCGTGATGGGTCCATGTGCAGGTGGTGCTGTGTACAGTCCTGCTTTAACCGATTTTGTATACATGGTAAAAGATACAAGCTATATGTTTGTGACAGGACCAAACGTGGTAAAAACGGTGACCCATGAGGAGGTTACATCCGAAGATTTAGGAGGTGCTTCTGCGCACGGAACCAAATCCGGTGTGGCACATTTTGCTGAGGATAATGATGCAGTTTGCCTGAACAGTATTCGGACGTTGATGGAGTACCTTCCTCAAAACTGTGAGGAAAAAGCACCGGCTAAACCATCCCAGAAACCGGATGCAGCAAAAGCTGAAAAACTTGATGATCTGGTTCCTGACAATCCAAACAAACCGTATGATATTAAAGATGTAATTGGCGGTGTGATGGATAAGGATTCATTTTATGAGGTTCACGAACATTATGCCGATAATATTGTGGTAGGCTTTGCACGACTGGACGGACGATCTGTAGGTATTGTAGCCAACCAACCATTATCATTGGCCGGCGTTTTGGATATTGATGCTTCCGTGAAAGGAGCACGATTTGTTCGATTTTGTGATGCCTTTAATATTCCACTTGTTGTATTTGAAGATGTGCCCGGATTTTTACCCGGAACGGATCAGGAGTGGGGTGGTATCATCAAGCATGGAGCAAAGCTATTGTACGCGTTCTGTGAGGCAACTGTTCCGAAAATGACAGTCATTACGCGCAAAGCTTATGGTGGTGCCTATGATGTGATGAACTCAAAGCATATCAGAGCGGATTACAATGTCGCGTGGCCTACTTCTGAGATTGCGGTAATGGGAACCAAAGGCGCTGTGGAAATTATTTTCAGAAAGGAAATTGCAGCAGCTGATAATCCTGAAGCCAAACAAAAAGAACTTGAAGATCAGTATAGCGAAGAGTTCGCTCATCCCTACAAAGCGGCTGCCCGTGGGTTTATTGATGATGTGATTTTACCCGGCGAAACGCGGGGAAAACTGATTAGCGCTTTTGAAGTGTGCCAAAATAAAGTAGATACTGTTCCTAAAAAGAAACACGATAATCTGCCGCTATAAAGACCACTGAACTAGTAAATATTTATGTCTGAAAAACGCCAATTTCTGAAAAGGGGTTGGCGTTTTTAGTTATATTAAGATGGATACGCACCGCCTGATGCAATATATTTGCGTAAGGAACTGATTTCTACTTTCTGCTTGTCGATAATCGATTTTACCACATCCCCGATAGAAATCACCCCGACTACTTTATCATTATCCAGTACCGGAAGGTGGCGAAATTTGTTATCAGACATCAACTGCATACACAGTCTTACTTTATCATTTGCCTGTACACAAACCACTTCACCTACCATGATCTCTTTTACCAATGTTGTTTTTGATGCACGGCCTTTAAGGATTACCTTGTTCCGGTAATCACGTTCAGAAATGATCCCGATCAACCTGTCATTTTCCATAACAAGTAATGCGCCAATATTTAAATCAGCCATTTTCGAAATTGCATTATAGACGGTTTCATCCGGTGGTACGGAATAAATTTCGTTACCTTTCCTGCGCAAAATATCTTTTGCTATCATACTTCCCTCCATTTTTTAATTGATAATCTATCTTCAATAAACATAAAAATTTAACATTATCAATATATCTGCAATAAAATTATCTGAAATACCAGGAAATTTTGATTAAATCAGGGCGTATTTAAGGAATTTTGTGTTAAATAAGCATTTATGTCAGAGTACTGATAACTTTCATTATGGATCTATTTAACGAAGACGAAAAAAAATCTGTAAATGAGGATGGATCAACATCCAACCAGCCGCTTGCAACCCGGATGCGGCCCCAATCTTTGGAAGAATTTACGGGACAGGAACAGTTAGTAGGTGAGGGTAAAATGCTTCGCCGCATGATTGAAAGTGGAGTGATGGGATCTCTAATTTTTTATGGACCCCCCAGTTCAGGTAAAACCACACTAGCTCATGTAATATCCCGGGAGATTGATGCCAGATTTGAGGTCATAAATGCCGTTTTAGACGGGATTAAAGAGCTAAGAAACGTTGTGGCTAAGGCAGAGCATCAAAAGAAAGCCAATGGTCGTAAGACCATTTTATTCGTGGATGAAATTCATCGATGGAACAAGGCTCAGCAGGATGCACTGCTTCCTCACCTTGAATCGGGAATAATCACTTTAGTGGGGGCAACTACCGAAAATCCTTTCTATTCATTGGTGAGTCCGCTTTTATCCAGATGTCAGCTTTTTGAGCTTCATCCACTGCAAACAGACAATGTACTTCAAATGCTAGATAGAGCCCTGCAAGATTCAGAGCGGGGACTTGGTTTCATTGATGTAAAAATTACGGATGATGCCAAAATGCATCTGGCAGATTATGCGGGTGGAGATATTAGAAATGCACTTAATGCTTTGGAAGTGGCTGCTCTATCGACACCAAAAAGCGAAGATGGGTCTGTAGTAATTGATCTGGAAATTGCAAAAGAGTCAATTCAGAAACGATCAGTCCGATATGACAGAACCGGTGATGAACACTATCATTTTGCATCGGCTTTCATAAAATCTATGCGGGGATCAGATACAGATGCTTCCTTATATTGGATGAATGCGATGCTTGAAGGGGGAGAAGATCCTAATTTTATCTTTCGAAGACTACTCATATTTGCATCTGAAGATGTTGGAATGGCTGATCCTTATGCTCTTACCGTTGTTAATGCCAGCCACGAAGCATTTATAAAAACCGGAATGCCGGAGGGATTCTACTTCCTTGCACATGCCTGTATATTTTTATCATTGTCACCAAAAAGTAATAGCACCAAATCGATTTTTGATATTAGTAATCATATCAAGCAAAATGGTATTGATGATGTTCCATCTCATTTAAGAGATAAAACAGCTAATAAACTGGCTTCCCGATATCTAGATGTAGAAAATGCTTCAGAAGAGTATAAATATCCTCATAATCATCCTTATAACTGGATTGAGCAGAAGTATTTACCGGGTAAGCTTCGTGATAAGTCGTGGTTTAAGCCCGGAGATCAGGGCCGGGAAGGAAAGCTTTGGCATCGACTTCAGCAAATAAAAAAGACCCAAAATAAATAATAGAACTTTAAAGCCTTATTGTGTTAAAAAAATGCCCACTCAAAACGTTCAATTCTGAGTGGGTTTTATAGGAGCTATTGCTCGGTGTCTACCATAACACGAACAATGCTAATAATAAACTCTTTAGAAGAATCAACCTGTATTAATTTAGCGCAACAGATCTTTTTGTTCAAATAAATAACAGCGTTAATCTTGTATTGTTTAAATAAATTAACTTAAAGTGTGAAAGCGCTTTTTTAAAGTATGTGGTGAGTATTCAGGAGGAATATAGCTTTAAATAGCTCTGCACGATGAAATTCCTCAAAAAACAAATGGGGTAAGTAGTCACACAATTGAGAACGAAGCTACAACAAACAACGTTTAATATTGAAGAAATTAAAATCTAAAGTAAATATATAAATGAGTAAGATTCACATATTGTCCTCAACAGATCGTCCTAATTCCAACGCTCTAAAAGTATCAGAATATTCTCAATCACTCTTAGAGGAATTTTCTGAAGTTGAAACATTTTCACTTAGTGATTTTCCTTTAAAAGATGTGGCAGGAGGTAAATACGGTGAAGATATTGAAGCTGTCAACGAATATAATGACGCATTCTTAGATGCAGACGGATTCTTGTTTGTCGTACCAGAATACAACGGTGGATTTCCCGGTATTTTAAAAGTATTTATTGACTATTTACCCTTTCCAAAAGCGCTTGAAAAGAAGCCCGTAAGTTTTATTGGTGAATCTGCGGGATCGTTTGGTGCATTACGTCCCGTTGAGCATCTACAACAAGTATTAGGCTATCGAAACGCGCTTATCTATCCTGAGCGAATGTTTATTAGCGGTGTAAATAATCAGTTTGATAAAAAGACAGGATTAAAATCCGATAAGCTACAGGAATTACTTGAAGGACAAATTAAAGGATTTTCTGAATTTGTTGAGCTAAACAGTAATGGCAGGGCTGATAATTAGTTGATTTTAAGCATATAGCCAACACCGTGCAGTGTTACTAAATATCGTGGGTCATCAGGGTTAAGTTCAATTTTTGCCCTTAGCTTAGATATGTGCACATCTACAGTACGGGTGTTGGTACTATATTCGTATCGCCAGACTTTTTCGAGCAATTCATCCCGGGAAATAGGTTGATTTGCATTTTGAACGAGGTAATGGATCATTTCAACCTCTCGAGTAGAAAGGTCATGAATTGTACCGTCAGGTTTTGCTACCAGTGAATCTTTCAGATCAATTTTCACATCTCCCAACATAAGCACCTCAAGCGGCCCTGATTTAGAATAGCTGCTTGCCCTTCTAAGGCGAGCTTGTATTCGGGCAAGAAGTTCTTTTACGCCAAAAGGTTTTGTGATGTAGTCATCAGCACCAATGTTCAACCCTGTCACTTTATCTACTTCCTGATCTTTAGCAGTAAGCATGATAACAGGGAAGGTGTATTTCAGCTGACGGACTTCTTTACATATTTCATATCCGCTCTTTCCCGGAAGCATAAGGTCGAGCAACATTAAATCCGGTTCTACTTCATTTATTTTTTCAATAGCCTTTTCGCCATCAGAAACTACAAATACCTGATATCCTTCGCTTTCGAGCGTATCCTGAAGTGTAAATATTAAGCTGGGTTCGTCTTCAACAATTAGAATTGTTTTGTTATTACTGGACATGTTCCTCTACTTGCTTAGATGCGTTTGATTTAGTTGATTTTTCTGTAGAATCATTGGTATTCGGCACACGGCCTTTTTTTAGAAAAGAAGGAAATGTAACGGTGAATGTTGATCCTTTTCCGGGTTTACTATCAACCGAAATTTTTCCATTGTTTAAGTTTACCATATTCTTAACAATTGAAAGACCAATTCCATGGCCTTTTGTTTTAGCAGTAAGTGAATTTTCTACACGGTAAAATTTATCAAATATCAAGTGAATGGCTTTTTTGGGAATACCATCACCCTTATCTGTACAAATCAGCGATACATTGTCATTATGAACTTCAACGGATAATCCTATTGATTTTTCGTTTGAGCTGTATTTTATCGCATTTTCAACCAAATTATTTAGGATGGTTTCAATATGGTCGGGGTCTACCATTACCAATGGAACATTATCATCGTGGTTAAAGGTGAATTCAAACCCTTTTTCCCGGATGTGTTCTTTGTTCGCTTCAAAAAATTCACCGGCTAAATCAATTAATTGATTTGGGGATTGTTCAGCTGTAGCCTGATTTGAATCAACTTTTGCAGCATCCAATAACTTTTCAATCATTCGCTTTAATCGCACTGATTCGGTAAATATGTGGGTGCCATAAATTTTAAGTCGGTCAACTTCTTTCACTCTGCCATCAGCCAGATTTTCGCCTGCAGCCTGCATTACCGCCAATGGTGTTTTTAGCTCGTGTGTAATATTGGCTAAAAATCCTGCCTGTCTTTCTGCAAGCTCTCGCTCTCTTTGGGCATTTATAAATATAAAGATGAGCGCTCCGAATAAAACAAACACGGCAAAGCCTAACACGATTAAATTTCGTTGAAGAGAGATGTTAGATGCAGCAAGAGTGGGGGATTCTAAAAATGTTGCGTGCAGAACCCAATCATCAAATGATTCGGAGAATCGTTGACGCATATCGATTGGATAAAGATCACGATCATAAACATAGTTTGTATCACTTGATGCCAGAATTTCATCCTGAACCCAATCTCTTAACCACACAACCATCCCTTTATCA